>NZ_QAJD01000187.1:0-437 GCF_003061465.1 Aeromonas sp. HMWF017 | reverse complement strand
ATGATGGCCACATCGGTCTTGATAATATCCACATCTGCCTCCTTAGGGATAGATTTGCTGGGCACGATTTTGCTCTATGAAAAAAATTCATGCTTGATGCAAGTCAAACTGCTAGGTTTTATTCCCTTTTTATTGGTTATTTTTCTATAAAACACCCAAATCCCTGGATGAAAATGTCGTTATTATCGTCATTTTTTGGTGTTACTGAGCAGTTGAACACCTAGCTACGAGCACTTTAACTTCTGGATTGTACGTAGTTTTCTTTCAATAAAATGCGAATCACCTCTCTTTTTAGGTACTCGCGAAAAAAATTTTAAGTTTTTTATTGTAATTTTTTAATGAGAATTATTGGTATTCATTTATTCGGATAGAAATAGGTAATCCGAAATGCTGCGGTGACCACGGCGGTGATCTGATAATTCCAGACGAATTACAAG
>NZ_QAJD01000186.1:31403-39076 GCF_003061465.1 Aeromonas sp. HMWF017 | reverse complement strand
CATTGGCACCCCGACTTTATCCGGCGTCAGCACGCCTGGCTCTGCGATCCGGCGCTCTGGGGAATAATGACCGATCTGGTGCTGGAGTGCGGCAACCGCCGCCATCAGGGGTTGCTCGATGCCTGGCTGGCGGGGGAGGAGAGCAGGCAGGGGGAGCCGCTGACGCTGGCGCGGCTCTATCCGGTCTGGCTCGACTCCTGCGCCTTTCCCGCCTGGATGGCCCCCGAGTTTCCGGCCCTCTTCGCTGCCCTGCGCCAGAGCAATCTGGCGCGCCCTGCACATATGCGGCTGCGGGTGCATCTCTGCGAGCCCTTATTCGAGTGGCAGGAGATGAGCCCGGAGCGGTGGCAGCAGCACAACAGGGGGCGGGATCAGGCGCTGGCCGACTATCTTCTTGCACTTCCCGCGCGCGGTGTTGTGGTGCTGGCGGGGGCGCGCCATCTGCTCAAAGCTGCAGGGGATCCCCACTTTGCGCAGCCGACCCTGGGCCAGTTGCTGGAGGCGGCACGGCCGGGCTGGCTGCATGTGCTTCACCCCTGGCCAATGGTTGATGAGAAGGAAGATGAGGAAGAGGAGCGGGTGTGCGAGCTGGCCGGTATCACGACTGCCGATCTCTATCCCCACTGGCCGGAGCATCCGCCGCTGGAGACCCTCATCGATCGGTTGGTGCGCGTAGCTGACAGGGGACGGGAGATGCGAATTTGCCCCACCTTGCTGGCCGAGCCCTGGCGCAGCCGCTTGCTGAGTCGCGCTCACCTGCTGCCAGCCGGCATGGCCCGCCAGCTGCAACACTGGCTGGCGTAACTGTTGGTTCGAGTAACCGCGGACTGAAGTAACCGCGGACTGAAGTAACCACGGACTGAAGTAACTCAAGGGGGGCCAGGCTCCCCTTTTCAACATTTGGCATCCTGTCTTCAGCGCTGCAAAGTTGCACCATTTACGGCATACCTTGCCTCTCATCGCCGAAAATTCAGCTCCTTCGTTACTTTAAAGAAGTTTCTACTGGTCTTACCTGAGTAAATTCCTTTGCTTTTTATTTAACAAGGTATTTACATCTAGGTGTCACCAGTATCGGTGGCGCTCACAACGGCAAGGAGCCAGTTATGACCCATGTCGACATCCCTTTCCTTCGTTACCTCGATGCGGAAGGGTGCCCGGTCGCCACCTTACCGACCTGGCTGGACAAGGCGATACTGCACACCTTCTACCGCAATATGGTGATGGTGCGCAGCTATGACAAAAAAGCGATAGCGCTGCAACGAACCGGCAAGCTCGGTACTTTTCCCTCCCATCTCGGTGCAGAAGCCGTGGGGATTGGCATTGGTCTCGCCATGCAGCCGCAGGATGTCTACGTTCCCTACTATCGGGACATGCCCACCCTCTATGTGCGGGGCGTGCCGATGGAGAAAAACCTGCAATATTGGGGCGGTGACGAGCGGGGCAGTTATTTTCTCAAACCCGATGGGACTCCCTCTGAAGATCTCCCCATCTGCGTCCCCATCGCCACCCAGATCACCCACGCCTGCGGTATTGCCTCTGCCTTCAAACTGCGTAATCAACAGCGGGTTGCCGTGGTCACTATCGGCGACGGCGGCACCTCCAAGGGGGATTTTCTGGAGGGGCTCAACTGCGCCGGTGTCTGGCACCTGCCGATGGTGATCATCGTCAACAACAACCAGTGGGCTATCTCGGTGCCGCGCAAGCTGCAATCGAGCGCTCCTACGCTGGCCCAGAAGGGGATTGGTGCAGGGGTGCGCAGCCTGCAGGTGGATGGCAACGATGTGGTGGCGGTCTACGATGCCGCCCGCAGTGCCGTCGAACGGGCCCGCAGCGGCAAGGGGCCGACCCTGATAGAAGCGGTCAGTTATCGCCTCGGCGATCACACCACGGCCGACGATGCCACTCGCTATCGCGATGGGGCCGAGGTCGAGGCCGCCTGGGCGAAAGAGCCGGTCAAGCGGCTGCGCCAGTTTATGCATAGCAAAGGGTGGTGGGATGAAGAGCAGGAGCAGAGCCTGCTGGCGGAAGCCACCCGAGAGGTGGAGCAAGCGGTCGCCCGCTATGAGGCGATGGCACCCCAGCCACCGGAGGCGATGCTCGATTATCACTACGCCAGCTTGCCCGCCGAACTGTTGCCCCAGCGCGAGCGAGTGATAGCCAAGGGGATGAAGCAGGAGGTTGGCCATGAGTGAGATCAGTTTGCTGGAAGCGGTCAACATGGCCCTTCACTACGAGATGGAGCACGACCCGGATGTGGTGGTACTGGGCGAGGATGTGGGAGTCAACGGCGGGGTGTTTCGCGCCACCGTGGGTCTGCGCGACAAGTTCGGTTTCAAGCGGGTGATCGACACGCCGCTGGCTGAGGGGCTGATCGCCGGGGTGGCGGTCGGCATGGCGACCCAGGGACTCAAGCCGGTGGCCGAGTTCCAGTTTCAGGGCTTCATCTTCCCCGGGATGGAGCAGATCATCTGTCAGGCGGCGCGGATGCGAAACCGCACCCGTGGCCGTCTCTCCTGCCCCCTCGTCTATCGCTCCCCGTATGGAGCAGGCATTCACTCGCCGGAACATCACAGCGAGAGTGTCGAGGCGCTGTTTGCCCATATTCCCGGGCTACGGGTAGTGATCCCCTCCAGCCCGAGACGCGCCTATGGCCTGCTGCTCTCGGCCATCCGCGATCCGGATCCCGTGATGTTTTTCGAACCGGACCGCATCTATCGCTCAATGAAATCCGAGGTGGTGGATGATGGTGTCGGCTTGCCGCTGGATGTCTGTTTCACCCTGCGCCCAGGCCGGGATATCACGGTAGTGGCCTGGGGAGCCTGCATTCAGGAGGTGATGCGGGCGGCGAACCTGCTGGCCGAGCAGGATATCCAGTGCGAGGTGCTGGATCTGGCCACCATCAAGCCGCTGGATATGGAGACCATCCTCACCTCGGTGCGCAAGACCGGCCGTTTGTTGGTGGTGCATGAGGCGTGTGGCAGCTTCGGGGTCGGGGCCGAAATTGTGGCGCGGGTGACCGAGCAGGCACTTCCCAGCCTCAAGGCGCCGCCCAAGCGGCTGACCGGCGTGGATGCAGCCGTGCCCTACTATCGCAACGAAGCATATTACCTCATCACCGAGCAGGATATCGCCGATGCCGCTCATCAGCTGATGGAGAACCAGTGGCTATGAAATTTTTCAAATTACCGGATCTGGGTGAAGGGTTGGCCGAAGCCGAGATCGTCGAATGGAAGGTGAGTGCCGGTGATACCGTCGAGGTCGATCAGGTGCTGTTGTCGGTGGAAACGGCCAAGGCGCTGGTGGATGTGCCCTCTCCGGTGGCCGGGGTGATCGCCCGTCTCTGCGGCGCCGAAGGGGATATCCTCCATATCGGTGCGCCACTGGTGGAATTCGAGGGGGGTGAGGATGATGGCACCGTGGTGGGCAAGGTGAGTGCCCATCAGCAGCATATCGAGGATCACTTCGTGGTGGGGGCCATTGCCCCGGGTGGCTCGCTGGTACAAGCCATGCCAGCGGTGCGACTGCTGGCACAAAAACTGGGTCTGGATATCGAACGGATCAAGGGAAGTGGCAGTGGCGGTATGGTGACCGAGCTGGATGTGCAGCAGGCGTTCGAGGCTCAGCAAAGCAGTGGCAACGAGTTTCTCAAAGGGTCACGGCGGGCCATGGCCAAGGCGATGGAGCTCTCTCATCAGACGGTAGTGCCGGTCAGCATCACCGACGAGGTGGATTTGCGTCACTGGCGCCCTGATGAGGATGTAACGGTACGCCTGATCAAGGCCATTGGCGTGGCTTGCCGCGCCGAGCCCTCGATGAATGCCTGGTTTGATGGTGAAACCCTGTCAAGACGGCTGTTCAAAGAGGTCAATGTGGCCATCGCGGTGGATTCCAAACATGGCCTCTATGTGCCGGTGATGGAGAATGTGGCCGAGCGGGAGGGGGCCGATCTGCGGCAGGGATTGGATCGGATGATCGCCGATGTGAAGGCGCGCGCCGTGCCCCGCGAGATGTTGCAGGGGGCGACCATTACGCTCACCAACTTCGGCGCCATCGCGGGTCGCTACGCCAGCCCTATCGTGACGCCGCCGCAGGTGGCCATCATAGGGGCGGGCAAGTTGTTTGAAAAAGTGGTATTCATCCACGGTGAAGCGCGTCCCGTCAGGGCATTGCCGCTGTCGATGACATTTGACCACAGAGCCTGTACTGGCGGGGAGGCGGCTCGTTTTCTCAGAGCGCTGGTCGAAGCGTTGGAAGCAGCCACCTTATAACGGATTGTGCCCTGTCATTGGCAGGGCACAAATTTGTTTGCGTAATCTACAAAGCCACGTATAATCCAAACCAGCTTGAAAGGGCGATAGTTATGTCAATGAATACGATGTTTCACATCTTGTCCTGTTGTTCATAAGTTAATCCCGTTTTTTGAGCTTTACCCGCTGAAAAGCATAAGTAATTATTTTGAATACAGGTTTAAAAGATATGTCTAACATGATCACCGGTACCGTTAAGTTTTTCAACGAAACCAAAGGTTTTGGCTTCATCCAGCAAGAAAACGGCCCGGACGTTTTCGTTCACTTCAGCGCCATTCAAGGTAACGGTTTCCGTACCCTGGCTGAAGGTCAGCGCGTACAGTTCTCTGTGACCCAAGGTCAGAAAGGCCCGCAGGCTGAGAACGTAACCGCTCTGTAATTCTTACAGAATTTAAGAAAGCCGTGGTACCTCTGGTGCCACGGCTTTTTGTTTATCTGGCTTCTGCTACTGACTCCCATGTGCTGAATCATGCTGCTATCGCTCCTGCTTGCTGCCACCTTGACTCCGACCTCCGATGCGCCGGTACCGGTTCAATCCGCGATGGAAGCGCAGGTGATCTGCCAGCAATTTGTCCAGGTCCGGATGGGCACTGCACAGCAACCCGATGAGGTGAATGCGCGACTTGTGCCTGAAAGGGAGGGGGAGTGGCTGGTGGATGGCAAAGTAAAAGGACCCGAAGGTCCTTTGCTGTTTGCCTGTCATCTTCACCAAGGGGAGCGCTGGGAGCTACTCAATTTTTCGCTCTGGGCACCACAGCCGGTCAAAGCGGTTTGAGTGCGACCAACAGATGTTGCAGGTGTTCAACCATGGTCATGCCAAACGGGGTGAGATAGCCGCCATCTTCTGCGCTGATGAGCCCCTGTTGATGCAGACGGGCTGCCGCCTGGCACAACTCTTCAGACATATCGCTGCGTAATTTAATCCCCAGGCTCATGTTGGCCGGATCAAAGCATGCCAGTATTTTCAAATCGTTCACGAATTCGTTAGAAACCTGGTCGATCCCAATCATGGATTTACTCCTTACGCTAAAGATGTATGCAAACTAGCATCCCCGGATCCACTTTAGTGGGCGCTGGCTCAAATTATTGATCTTTGGCTGGATGCTGCGTTTCAAATGCTGTTTTTTTCGGCGTAATCAGATGGTTGGCTGACAGCTTCGCCAAGGGCCGAGCCGGACCAAACGTGGTAGGATAGGGCACTTCTTTATATCGGACGGTCTATTGGTGGCTGTCCGCCCTGTTCAAGGTATCGCTCATGGTCAAGATCACTCTGGTATCCCTGCTGCATTCACTTTGTACCCGCTTTCCGGTTTACCCCGCTGCTTCGTTGACGTCCCTGTTGGATGCCCATCAGGGCGAGGTGTGGTTACCTGCACGCAAGGGGGCCGACATTGCGCTGTTACGCAAGCATGCTAAGGGGGCTCATGAGCTGGCGTCACTCGATGCGGGCTGGTGTGATTTTGCCGCCAGCGACAGCGGTGATACACCCGAGCTGGATGCACTGGCCAACTACGACAGCGAGATGATGGATAACCTGCTGATGTACTGGCACACCGCCGCCAAGATCAACAGCCCGATCACCGATAACCTGTTCGAGCTGCGTCGCGAAGTGGTGGATGAGGCCCACGGTGCCAAACTCGCTGCCGCCTGGGAGCAGCAACAACAGCTGCGTTTTGAGCAGCTGATGGCGATGGCGGCCAATGGCCGAGATCTGCTCTGCTTTGTCGAGGTGGAGTCCGCCTACTGGCTGCGGCAAAAGCTGAGCGAGCAGCCTGATGTGGAGCTGATCACCCCTGCGCTGTAAAAGGGGCAATATGATGGCTGGCGGTCTCGTTATCGAGGAGGCTGCTCTATCCTTATTTGCGTCATTGTCCTCCCCACCCGGTGCCAAGGGGCTGCAAGCTGGACAAGCTGACGACAAGATGTGAACATGGCGCCCTTTATCGAGAGAGAGACTTGGCCAATGAGCTATGAACTGAGCGACACCGAGCGCAATGCCGCGCTGCAACTGAACGCTGATTACCGTTACGATCACTTCATCAGCAAGCTGGTCGAGCATGAAGAGCTGTTCGTCCTGACTGACGAGCATGGCGTCATGATGCTGACCACCGACGATGAAGATTGCATCCCGGTATGGCCGCACCCGGAGTACGCCAAGGCGTGGGCCGAAGGTGAGTGGGCCGATTGCAAGCCGCAGTCCATCACCCTCAAGGTGTGGCTGGAGCGCTGGGTTGACGGTATGGAGCAGGACGAGCTGTGTGTTGCCGTGTTCCCGACCCCGGATCAGGAAGGCATCGTACTGGAGCCGGCTGACGTGGCTGACGCCATTGCCGAGAAGCAGGCCAAACGCGGCTGATCACCGCTCGATTCGCAACACCGGTTGCCAACAAAGACCCCGCTATCTGGCGGGGTCTTTGTTTTAGGTCTGTTTGCCAAATGAGTTGTGGCTATCAGGGCTGGCGATAGGTGGTGTCGATGATGGGCGCGGCCGGGAAGGTCTTGCCGCTCTTGATGGCTGCCCTGGCCTCGGATTTTAGCTCTTCATCGATCCACAGCAGACCGCCATAGCTGTAACCGCTGTTGTCGCCCCCAAGAGGCCAGTAAAGCTGCTCGCTCTTGGGTGTTGCAGGTACTTTTGGCAGTTTTATCCAGCGCCAGGCTCCTTCCCGGGTGTAGGGCACCTGATAGGCAGGGACGAAGCTCGCCAGCTCATAGAGCCGCTGCTGGATTTGCCGTGACAGGGCCGCCTTTTTGGCAAAGTCGAACTCCTTGTCATACTGCTCCACCAAGGCTGTGATGGCGTCATCATCGATGTTCATGATGTTGTTGGTCTGGGGCTTGTTGGCGTTGATCTTGTGGAAGAACTCCCAATAGGCGGGATAGCGGCTACCCGCCCAGGCCATCCAGGCGCTCTGGTGCTTTTTCTCCAACATCGATTTGAAACCGGCCGAGGCATCCATCAGGTTGAGCTCCAGATTAAGCCCCGCCTTCTTGGCCTCTTCCCGCAACAGCGTGAGCCGCTGGGCGTGCTCTGCTGTGGTGTAGGTGATGGCGAGGGTCAGTGACTGCCCCTTGTCGTTTTGCAAAATCCCCTGTGGCCCCACTTTGTTAAAGCCTGCCTTGGCAAAGTATTCCCGTGCCAGTTTGGGATCGAACGGACGGGCCTTGATCTCGCTGTTGGTAAACTCACCCTGACCTGAGCCATAACTGTTGAGTCGCTGGTAATCCCCCCGCAGCAGGGTGGTGAGCATCTTGTCGAGGTTGAGGGCATGCTGGATCCCGAGCCGCACATCGAGATTATTCAGCAGCGGATCGGCGGTGTTGAGATAGAGCCCCATTGGCGATTGCGGGGTCTGGTTGTAGAAC
>NZ_QAJD01000186.1:0-31393 GCF_003061465.1 Aeromonas sp. HMWF017 | reverse complement strand
GTGTTGAGATAGAGCCCCATTGGCGATTGCGGGGTCTGGTTGTAGAACCAGGTGCGCGCGATATACCCCTTCTCGAACTCGGCGGTGTTGGTCTTGTCGTGCCACCAGTTGGGCATCACCAGCGGGAAGGTGTCGAGATCGCCGCGCAGGAAGTGCTGCCAGGCGATGTTCAGATCCCTGAGCACCTTGATCTCGATCCGCGCAGGATTGAAGCGATGCTGGAAGTAGCGCTTGTCATCTCCCCACCAGTTTTCAATCCGTTTGAAGGTGACCGATTTACCCTTTTTCACCTGATCGATCTGATAGGGGCCGGTGACCGGCAACACCTTCCAGTTGTACTCCTTGACCCAGTTGGCGGTGAGCTTGATGGCGTGGCTCGGCTCCGGGCTGATGGGCAGTGACTCGAGCAGATCCTGGCGGCTCTTTTCGGTGCCGCTGGTGATGGCCAGGGTGTGATCATCAAACTTGGTGATGTCTGCTATCTGGGTGCTGTAGTAGTTGTTGTACCAGGGGTCGTTGATCTCTTTGCTGCGCATCATCTTGAGGGTAAATAGCCAGTCATCGGCGGTGACCGGTTGGCCATCTGACCAGCGCGCCTTGGGATTGATGCGAAAATAGAGGGTCTTGTTGTCGGCGCCGAAGGCCCACTCGTTTGCCAGCATCGGCATGGGGTTGCCGGTGACGGGATGAGTGCTCAGCAGTGGCAGGTTGGTTTCCCGCACGTAACCGGCAAAGCCGCCGTTGGAGTCGGGGCCATATTTGCGCAGGGTCAGGGGGAAGCTGGTCATAAAGGTGCGAAAGGTGCCGCCGCGCTTGGCGGCCGGATCGGCATAGAGAGGATCCTGGTTGTTGCTCTCCCACTTCAAATCAGCGGGCAGCGTGGCACTCCAGCCAAAGGGGCTCCAGCACAGGGTCAAGGTGATGGCGGTGGCGCGAATGATAGGGGGGAGGCTGCGCCCCCTGGCGGTGATGGTCGATGGCATGTCCTTGCTCTCCTGAAGTCTGCTTCCTGCAGATCACACACTGGTGATGTCAGTCCCGATGGGGACTGGCTCATCATGAAAATTTTATCCTGTCAGGTCAATGAAATAGCGCAAATTGGCAACAGCTCATCATGTCGCGCTCTGTGGTTTGAACCCGCGCAGTCGGCTACCCAGCAGATGCACTACAAAGCCGAGCAGCACCAGAGCAGAGCCCAACCACTGCAACGCAGTGGGATGCTCGTACAGCAGCAGGGCTGCAGCAACCATGCCAACACAGGGGATCAGCAGGGAGAGCGGTGCCACCTGCGCCACCGGATAGCGCATCAGCAGCCGTCCCCACAGGCCGTAACCCAGCCAGGTCGCGACATACGAGAGATAGAGCACGCACAGCAATCCCTGCCAGCTGAAGTTGAGCAGGCTGCTGGCCATCAGCTCCGGCCCTTCGAACAGCCAGGATAGGGCGAAAAACGGCACTATCGGTACCAGACCGCCCCAGGCGATCAGGCTTGGCTGCGTGGTCTGGTAGCGCAGACCAATCTGGCGATTGATGACGTTGCCAAGGCCCCAACAGGCTGCGGCGCACAGCGTCAGGACAAACCCTAACAGGGTCAGGTTGCCTTCACCGTGGGTGGCAATGAGATAGAGGCCGAAACCCGCCAAGGGCAGCGCCACCCAGTGGTGGGGTTGCCAGCGCTCCCCGAGCCAGATCATCGCAAACAGCAGGGTGAACACCACCTGCGACTGCAGCACCAGCGAGGCCATACCTGCGGGCATGCCGAATTTCATGGCGCTGAACAAAAATGCGAACTGGCCGAGGCTGATGGCGCCGCCATAGGCCAGCAGCCAGTGCCAGGGCATGGCGGGCTTGGGCACCAGCAAGATGGCGGTAAATACCACACCGATAAAGCGCAGCGCACCCAGCAGCAGGGGGGGAATCCCCTCCAGCCCCCACTTGATTGCGACGAAGTTGAGCCCCTAGCAGAGGATGACCAGAGCGGCCAGACACTTGTCCTTGGTTTGCATGGTTGAAATCCTTGTCATCAGCACTGCGGCGAGTGAGTGGGTTTACACAGCTCGGCGCGATCGGCAAGGGTGGGAGCATACCCTTGTGCAGATGGTGAGTGTCAAGGAGAAAGACCCGTTTGGGGTTTTCTGGTAGAGGGGGCCGGTGGCGGGGCCTAGTGGCAAGATCAGGCCGCAACGCAGTGCAGGGTGATCCCTTTGGCCGCAATGGCCGCCCGCATGGGGGCGGGCAGGGCATCGTCGGTGACCAGCACCGTGATCTGCCCTGGCGTGCCTAGTTGGCTCGGATGGATGGCGCCAAATTTGCTGCTGTCGGTGATGACCACATTGGTCATCCCCTTGGCCAGCACGCTGTTGACCACGTCGGCCCGCATCATGTCGCGGCCGGTAAAGCCCACCTCGGGGTGAAAACCGTCAACTCCGATAAAGGCCTTAGAGAAGTGTACCTGCTCGATACAGAGGCGCGTCAGGGGCCCCACCACGCTCTCGCTCTTATGCTGGAACAGCCCGCCGAGCAGCACCACCTGAGCCGGGGTATCTTTGAGCAGATGGGCGATATAGCTGCTGATGGTGATGATGGTGACCCGCTTGTGCAGGGCCAGATGGCGCGCCAGCATGGCGTTGGCGCTGCCCCCTTCGATAAAGACCGTCTCGCCATCTTCCACCAGTTGGGCGGCCCGCTCGGCGAGGCGCTCCTTGAGCAGGTAGTTGATGTTCATCCGGGCATCCGGGTCATCGGTCTCCAGCGCCATGGCCGAGCCGTGTACCCGTCTGAGCAGTCCCTGTTTCTCCAGCGCGGTGAGGTCGTTGCGCACCGTCACCTCAGACACGCCGGTATGTCGGGAGAGTTCACTCACGCTCATCTTGCGAGCCTGATGGACCAGAGTGAGGATCAGTTGGTGGCGTGGATTCATGGTGCGCTCACATAGAAGGTGGTGGATAGCGGCAAGCCACCCGTGGGGTGGCTTGCCAATCATATGACGTCACTGGCGCCATGGGGGCGCCCCGTCAGAGATTGTGCTCGGTGCGGGCGATGATATCATCTTGCGCATCCGGGGATAAGGCGGTGAAGAAGGCTGAATAGCCCGCCACCCGTACCACCAGGTCCCGGTATTGATCCGGATTTGCCTTGGCCGCCAGCAGGGTTTCGCGCGAGACGATGTTGTACTGCACGTGCCACCCCTTATGCACCTCGAAGAAGGTGCGCAGCAGGCTCATCAGCTTGGCCTTGTCCCGCTCGTTCTCAAGGCTCGACGGACTCAGCTTCTGGTTGAGCAGCACCCCGCCGAGGATGGCCGCCGTGGGCAGCTTGCCGATGGAGTTGAACACCGCTGTCGGGCCGAGACGATCCGAACCCGATGAGGGGCTGGCCCCTTCCGCCAGCGGTGTGCGGGCATGGCGACCATCCGGGGTGGCCATGGTGGCGGCACCGAACGGCACGTTGGCGGAGATGGAGGAGGTGCCGGCATAGTAGGTGCCGCCGATGGGGCCGCGCCCGAAGCGGGTGTTGTGCAGCCCCTTGAGCTCGTCGATGTAGCTCTGGTAAGCCTGCACCAGCAGCAGGTCAACCTCGTCCAGATCGTTGCCATATTTGGGGGCGGCGTTGGTGAGGCGCTGGCGCAACTGCTCCCCCGCCAGCCCGGCAAAGTCTTGCTCCAGGGCGGCGGCCAGCTCATGCTGAGCCACCGCACCCTGTTCGAACACCAGTTTCTTCAGGGCCGCCAGACTGTTGCCGAGGTTGGCAATCCCCACCTGCAGACCGGAGACCCAGTCATAGATGGCGCCCCCCTCCTTGATGGTCTTGCCGCGCTCGATGCAGTCATCCACCAAAGTGCTGCAGAGGATGTCGTGGGCCTGCGCCTCCAGCACGCTGTCGACCACGCAGTCGATTTCGATGGATTTGCGGGTGAAGTAGCGCACCTGCTCATCCCAGCGGGCCATCACCTCGTCAAAGTTGCCAAAGCTCCCGTCTCGCAGCGACTGGGTTTGGGGCAGGAAGACCTTGCCGGTGGTGGCATCGCGGCCGCCATCGAGGGAGGCCAGCAGAATGCGGGCGAAGTTGATAAAGCTCATGCCGGTGCAGCGGTAGCCCCACTTGCCGGGCACGGCGGTCTCGATGCAACCGATGGCGGCGTAGTGGTGGGCATCCTCCACGCTTACCCCGAGCTTGATGAACTCGGGGATCACCACCTCGTCGTTGTTGAAGGCGGGCATGCCAAAGCCGCAGCGGATCACCTGAATGCAGGCGTCGAGGAAATCCTCGCTCATCCCGGCATGGTAGCGCACCGAGAGGTTGGGTTGGGTGGATCTCAGCTGGCCGCAGGACTCCAGAATCGCGTAGGAGAGGCCATTGACCGCGTCATGGGCTGCACCATCCCGCCAGTTCTGGCCGCCGATGGTGACGTTTTGATAGAGCGGGCTGCCGGCGGAGGCCTTGGAGTGGGTGCCGGAGCGGATCTTGTTCACCTCCAGCAACTTGAGCCAACACCCTTGCAGCAGCTCGATGGCGCGTGTCCGAGGCAGGGATTCCGACAATTCCACCTCGCGGCGATACCAGGGGTAGAGATATTGATCCATCCGGCCGAATGACACCGAGTGGCCATTGGATTCGATCTGCAGAATGAGCTGGATGAAGTAGCAGAGCTGCAGTGCCTGCCAAAAGGTCTCGGGGGGCTGGTGGGCGATGTGGGCGCAGTTGAGCGCGATGGTCTCAAGCTCGTTTCGGCGCTCGGGGCGAGATTCTTGTGCTGCCATATCATGGGCAAGTGCGGCGTAGCGCGCGATGTGATCGCTGACCGCATCCAGAGTGATGGCGACAGCGTGCAGGAACTGCTCGCGCTGCAGATCGCCCCAATCCGCCAAATCCAGCCGACTGCGGCGCTCTGCCACCTTGGCCTTGAAGCCATCGAGCCCCAGCGTGAGCAGCTCCTCATAGTTGACCGCGAGGTGGGCATCCCCCGAGGTCATGTTGCCCTCGGCCTTGATGATGCCGCTCTCCAGCAGCGCTTTCTGCTCGTCGGTAAACAGGCCGAAGCAGCGATCCTGCACCGTCTGGCCACGCCAGAAGGGGGTGAGGGCGTGGATCGCCAGCTTGTCTGCCTCGCTCACCGCAAAGCCGGCACCGGGGCGGTCAGCCAGCTCGTCGATCTCCTTCTCAATCCAGCTCACCGTGTACTCAGGAAAGAGCGGCGCCGCCCGTACCTGACTGGCCTGATTGCCGACGATAAGCTCGTCGTGCTTGATCCAGATGGTGCGCTGCTTGAGGTGATGGGCCAACGCCAGAGCGCGGCGCACCGGCAGCGGCCGGGCGAGGTGAGCCTGATAGGCCTCGGTGTAGTGGCGGGCACGCTCGGTGCAGACCGGTGGCTGAACGATGTGGATCAGGCTCTCTTTGTGGGCGCGGATCCGCGGGCTGAGTGTATTGAGGTCGAGCTGGGTCATGATCTTATCCTCTGGTCACAGGGGTCAGCCCCTGACGTTGGGCGTATGCGTGGGCAAAGCTGAGTAAATCGGGGTCATCGAGCGGTGTGTCCGGCGCCTGATAGGGCAGATCCAGCAGGGCATATTTGCCCATCCCCAGGGTATGGTAGGGGAGGAAGTGGATCTCCTGCACCGTGCCGAGGCTGGCGGCGGTGTCGGTGATGGCGCTGATCGATGCGCGGTCGGCATTGAAGCCGGGAATGAGCGGCACCCGGATCTGCATCGGCACGCCGTGCTCGGCGAGGCGTTTGAGGTTCGCGATGGGCAGCTCCACCTTGCCGCGGGTCCAGTGGAAGAAACGTTCTTTATCAACGTGTTTGAGATCCGCCAGCAGCAGATCCAGTGAGGGGAGGCTTGGCTCAATCTGGTGCCATGGCACATGGAGGCAGCTCTCGACCGCGGTGTGCAGCCCTTCGGCCTTGCAGCGGGCCAGCAGGGACGCTGCAAAGTCGGGCTGCATGAAGGGCTCACCGCCGGAGAGGGTGATGCCACCGCCGCTGCGCTCGAAGAAGGGACGATCCCGCAAGATGGTGTCCATCAGGGTGTCCAGCGTTTCATCGCGGCCGCACACCTGCAGCGCTTCGCTCGGACAGAGGCCGCGCAGCCGTTCCATATCATCGGCCTTGAGGGCAGAACGGCTGAGCTGGATGCCCTCGCTGTCACGCAAGATTGCCGGACAAGCCTGGCTGCAGAGCTGGCATCCCTCGATGCACTGGCGCCGGTCGAGTAGTATGTCCGGCTTGGGAGAGCGGCTTTCCGGGTTTTGACACCACAGACAGGCCAGCGAGCACCCCTTGAGAAACACCAGGGTGCGAATGCCGGGGCCATCGTGAGTTGAATATCGTTGCAGGTCGAAAATCATACCGCCTCCTTTTGTATTTGCATTTTATTTGCTTTCATTCGAAAGTTGATTTGATTTCGATCAAGCTATTTGCAGATGTTTTATCGCTAGAATGGCGACATATTGAACATCCCGTTAAGGAGTTAGAGATGGAGCTGTATCTCGATACCGCCGATGTGGCGGCAGTGCGTCGCTGGTCACGGATCCTGCCGTTGGCCGGTGTCACCACCAATCCTTCCATTACTGCCGCCGGGGGATTGCCGCTCTGTGAGCTGCTGCCCGCCCTGCGCGACGTGCTGGGCCCCAAGGCGCGCCTGTTTGCCCAGGTGATGGCCAAAACCGAAACCGAGATGGTGCGCGAGGCATTTGCCCTGCGTGAGCTGGACCCGGATCTGGTGATCAAAATCCCGGTATGCGCAGAGGGGCTGGCGGCCATCAAGAGCCTGACCGCCAACGGTGTGCCGACTTTGGGCACCGCTGTCTATACCCCGCTGCAGGGTTGGCTGGCGGCGGTGGCGGGGGCGGAATATGTCGCGCCCTACGTTAACCGGCTGGATGCTCAGGGGGGCGATGGCATCGCCACCGTGCAGGAGCTGCAACAGCTGCTTGCGCTGCACGCGCCGAACAGCAAGGTGCTGGCGGCGTCATTCCGTACTCCCCGTCAGGCGCTCGATTGCCTGCTGGCGGGTTGCCAATCGATCACCTTGCCGCTCGACGTGGCCGAGCAGTTGCTGAACGTACCGGCAGTGGATGCGGCGCTGGTGAAGTTCGATCAGGATTGGCAGCGCGCCTTCGGTCGCTGATCCCGATGATAAGCTGATTGCCATGATTGAGGGGGGAGGGTGAAGAAGCGCGGGTGATGGGGATTGACCGACTAGACTGGAAAGAGGTGGCTACATTCGCGGGCCGCCTTGCAGTCTACCGGAGGTATCCCATGAGCGACCATCTGCTGCTCCCCCATGGTGAAGATTTGCGTCGTGCGGTGCTTTGGCTCAGCGAGCATCACCAGCACGATCTCGCCGCCATTGAAGAGGCCAGCCTGCGTTTTGATCTCTCGCCGCTGGATGAGGAGTTTCTGATCCGGCACTGGCTCGACAGCCAGCGCCAATCATGAATATCCGAGGTGAGAGATTTAGAAGAAGTTGGCGAAGTTGATGCCAAACTCTTTGGGGTCGACCGTGTTTTCGATGCTCTCCTGCACCCCTGACTTGGCCAGATCCAGCCACTGTACGTCGAGGTAGTGACGCTGGGTGGCGTGATAGATCACCTTGACCACCGGCTTGAGCGGCTGCTGCTCGTTGCGCTGCATCACGATAGCCAGGCGCTGGTTTGAGAGCTGTACCAGAGTGCCCACCGGATAGACTCCCATGCACTTGATGAACTTGGTGACCAGTTCAGCATCGAAGTGCTGATTGATCCCCTTGAGCAGAATGCGGAAGGCCTGGGTCGGCTGCATACCTGCTTTGTAGACCCGATCCGCGGTGATGGCATCATAGACATCGACGATGCCGCTCATCCGGGTATAGAGAGAGAGCTGCTCCCCCTTGAGTCGCTGCGGGTAGCCGGAGCCATCGAGCCGCTCGTGGTGGTTGGCGGCCACCTCCAGCATGGTGGGGGTAATGCCCGGGGTGTTGCTTAAGATCTCGTAACTGTGCACCACATGCTGACGCATGATGGCGAACTCCTCATCGGTCAGCTTGCCCGGTTTGTGGAGCACCTCGTCCGGGGTCATGATCTTGCCCACGTCGTGCAGCAGGCCACCCAGGGTCAGCTCCTTGAGTACGCTGCGCTCAAGCCCAAGATAGCGGCCGAAGTTGGCCAGCAGAATGGCCACGTTCATGGAGTGCTCCATCAGGTAGGCATCCTTGGCGCGAATACGGGCCAGACAGAGCATGGCATCGCCGTGGGTGAACATGGTGTCCACCATCTCTTCGGCGACTTCGGCCAGCGGAGTGATGTCGATGGGCTCACCCGCTTTGAGGTGGCGAATGAACTTGCCTTGCAGCTCGCGCGCTTCCTGATAGAGGCGGCGGATTTTAAGCTCCCGTCCTTCGCCGTTGGCACTGGCCCGGCGCCCTACCTGGGCGCTGTTGGCATTGAGATCGGGGGAGGTAACGGCGTCACTCTCGGCACTGCCCAGTTTGCTGCGGGCCAGATCGATGCGTACCGTGAGCACCCCCTGACGCACCAGATTGGCAATTTGCGCCACGCTGGTCACCAAGCCCATCTGGGCGATCTCCATCCCACCTGTCTGGCTGGCGATAGCAATGACGTACATGCCGGGTTTCAGCTGGTTGACGGGAATGACGGGATAGGATGCTTGAGACTTCATGAGGGCTTCCTGACTCTTATTATTATGAGTATCGTTCGGATGGGTCACACCGGAGAAGTGTAACATCGGATGACCAGTTCGTCATAATTGGCAACCCCTTAACAGTGGCGTTGTCGCCCCCGCCCGATATAATGACGCCCCTTTACTTGTTGGACTCCGAGGTTGTGAATGCGGCTTGATAAATTTCTGTGCGATTGTTCCGATTTGACCCGCTCGCTGGCAGGCAAACTGATCCGTCAGGGCGAGGTCATGGTGGATGGCATTGTGGTCAAGCAGCCCGCCTTTCATATCAATGAGCAGAGCCAGATCGAGTTTGACGGCGTGCTGCTGACGCTGGAGCAGCGCAACCGCTATTTCATGCTGCACAAGCCGGAAGGGTATGTCTGCTCCAACGAGGATCCGGATCACCCGACCGTCTTCTTCCTGATGGATGAACCGGCGATGGGCAAGCTGCACGTAGTGGGTCGCCTCGACCTCGATACCACGGGTCTGGTGCTGGTGACCGATGACGGTCAATGGTCCCACCGCATCACCTCGCCGCGCCACGAGTGTGCCAAGACCTATCACGTCTGGCTGGCCGATCCGGTGAGCCCGGATGCAATCGAGCTGTTCGCCGAAGGGGTCTACCTGCGTAACGAGACCGATAAAACCCGTCCTGCCCAGCTGGAAATTCTCGGCGAGTGCGAGGCCCGCCTGACCATCCACGAAGGCAAGTACCATCAGGTCAAGCGGATGTTTGCCTCCATCGGCAACAAGGTCGTTGGCTTGCATCGCGAGCGGGTGGGCGGTTTGACGCTGGATGAAGATCTGGCACCCGGTGAATACCGCGAGCTGACCGCTGAGGAGATTGCCCTGTTCTGATCAGGGGGGGGCCGGGTGTCAGTGAGTGCTGAAACCCAGCACCAGCGCGGTGCCCAGGGTGGCAATCAGTGCCCCCGCCCAGGCGGCAATGGATGGCCGCTCCCCCGAGTGCCACCACAACAGCGGCAGCAGCAGTACCGGTGTGGTAGAGGAGAGAATGGCCACCATGCCCACCTCGCCCTGCCGCAGCGCCATCAGGATCAGCGTCATCCCCAGCCCCATCGCCAGAAAACCGTTGGTGGCAATCATGGCGAGGATCTGGCGATTGACCGGTTTGAGCGGCATGGCCAGCGGCAAGCGCCCAAGCCGCAGGACGCAGTGGGCCAGCAGGGCACTGCCCATCCGGATACCCGATGCACTCACCGCATCCACCTCACCACTCATCATCACCGGCTTGGCGATGATGGCCCCCACGCTCTGACACAGTGCCGCCGTCAGGCCAAGGCCAATCCCCAGCGCCAGATTGCCACGGATCTGCTCCCACTCGTTGCTGCTACTGCGTCTGCCAAACAGGATCGCCAGCATCACGCCAGCAAAGACCAGCATGGCCCCCAGCAGTCGCCAGCCTGTCAGCTGTTCATTAAAGAGCCACAGCCCAAGCAGAGCGGAAAACAGCGCATGGCAGGAGAAGAGCAGGGCACTGCGTCTTGGCCCCAGCCGGTTCATGCAGGCAAACAGCGCCGTATCGCCCACGAAGATGCCGACCAGCCCCGAGATGGCGAGCAGGGGCAGGGCGCTTGCGGTGAGGGTTTGCCAGCCACCGGTGAGCAGACTCATGGTGCCGAGCATCAGGCTGACCAGAAACATGCGCCAGCGGCTGTAGGCAAATGCGCCGAGATGACGGGCCGGTTTGACCGAAATTAGCGCTGCAATTGCCCATAAACTGGCCGACGCGAGGGCCAGCCACTCATAACCCATAAAAACTCCTGAAAAAATTAACCCGAAAGACTCCATCTCCCGGGCAAGCCCGATACAATACGGGGCGTTTTCGGGGATAACAAGAGCGGCATCAGGCATTCATCAGGCGCGCCGTCGGCCTTCCCCTCTTGCAGTGGTTTTATTCGAGGTTTTGTCATGAGGTATGGTTTCTTCCCCAAGCTGGCACAACGCTGGCTCTCCCCGCTATTGCTTGCCGTGCTGGCAGGGCCCCTGGCCCATGCCACCACCGTTGAGCAGCAGCCTCTGCTTGCCGATCGGCAAACCCTGGTCAAGGGCAACGGTGCCGAGCCGGAGTCGCTGGATCCGGCACTGGTGCGCTCCGGTTTTCCGGGTGAAGCCGTGCTGGTCGATCTGTTTGAAGGGCTGGTCAGTGATGATGGGCAGGGGCATATCGTCCCTGCTCAGGCACAGCGCTGGGAGGTGAGTGACGATGGGCTGGAGTGGCGATTCTTCCTGCGCCCCCAACTGAAGTGGTCCAATGGCGAGCCGCTGGTGGCCGCTGATTTTGTCTATGCCTGGCGCCGTCTGCTCGATCCGGCCATCAACTCTCCTTCTGCCGGATTGCTGCTGGCGACGGGGATCAACAATGCGCAATCCATCTATGCCGGTGCGCTGGAGCTCGGCAATCTGGGCATTGAAGCGCAAAGCGATCAGATCCTGAAAATCACTCTGGAGCGGCCGGCTCCCTATTTCCTGCAGCTCATCAGTCAGCGCCCCTTTGTGCCGGTCAACCAGAAGGCGATTGCCAAATTCGGCAAACAGTGGACCGAGCCCGGCAAGCTGGTGAGCAATGGTGCTTACCGGCTGGCAAGCTGGATGCCAAACGAGCGGATCGAAGCCGAGCGCAATATCCACTACTGGGATGACCTTCACACCCGTATCGGACGGGTCACCTATCTGCCTATCACTTCGCAACATGCCGAACGGCTGCGCTATGAGGCTGGTGAAATACAGCTCACCAACAAGGTCTCCCTCGGCTATTACCAGAAGATGAAGCGCGAGTCTCCGGAGCGGCTCTGGGGCTTGCCGCTGTTTGGCACCTATCTCTATGCGTTCAATTTGAAGCGACCCGAACTGCAGGATGTGCGGGTGCGTCAGGCGCTCTCCATGGCGGTTGATCGACAGCAGCTCATTGGATCGGTGAGCGGGCAGGATGAACAGGCAGCATGGTCGCTGTTGCCGGAGATGCCGGGTTACCCCCGGGTGATATTGCCTGTGGCGCTTGAAGATATGCCAACCCGCCAGGCCAAAGCGGCAGCGTTGTTGTCAGCGGCCGGGTATAACAGTGCCAATCCACTCAAGCTGAGCATTACCTACAACAGCGCAGAAACCCACAAGCAGATGACGATGGCCATTGCCGCAATGTGGCAGAAGCTGGGGGTACAGGTCACCCTCAACAGTCTGGAGTGGGGGGCCTATCAGGTGGCCAAGGATAGCGGTGATTTCCAGGTGGCCAGAAGCTTCCTGTTTGGCGATTACGTGGAGCCGTCTGCCATGCTGGGCAGCTTCCGTTGTCAGGATCTGCGCAACGAGAGCGGCTACTGCAATCCCGACTTTGATCTGCTGTTGGAGCAGGCGGCCAATACGCTGGACAGCGCGAGCCGGGTTGAACTCTACCGGCATGCCGAACAGTTGCTGCTTGAGGAGGCGCCGATCCTCCCCGTGTATCATTACAATCAGATGAGACTGGTTGATCCCGCGCTGCGAGGGCTGCCCAGCCAGAATTTGAAAGGGACGATTGCCACCAAGGATCTCTATTTCAGCCCGCAGTGAGGAGCATTTCATGAAACTTGCCATCATTTCCGACATCCACGGCAGCATCATTGCGCTGGAGCGGGTTCTGACCCAACTTGAGCCCTGGCGGCCGGATCACTATCTGCTGCTCGGCGATCTGCTCAACCATGGCCCGCGCAATCCTCTGCCGGAAGGGTATAACCCGGCCGCGGTGGCCGATCGGCTCAACGAGCTGGCGCCACAGATCATCGCGGTGCGGGGCAATTGCGATTCCGAAGTGGATCAGATGCTGTTGCGCTTTCCCATCACCGCCCCCTACAACCAGTTGCTGGTCGATGAGCGTCGCTGGTTTGTCAGCCATGGCCATCTTTATCGCCCGGACGAGGTTCAGCTACCGCCGGGTAGTCTGTTCCTGAGCGGCCACACCCATGTGCCGGTGCTGGAGTGGCAGGGGGAACGGATATTGATGAACCCGGGGTCAATCTGTTTCCCGCGCGGCGAGTTGCCTGCCAGTTACGGGTGCTATGAGGACGGGGTACTGCGCGTCAATGCGTGTGAGGACGGGCGAGAGCTGTTGCGACTGGTGCTTTAAAACGGACAGCAAAAATGCAAGGCCTGATAAGAGATGTCAGGCCTTGATACCGTAGGAGCGGGTGCCAGAGCGAGTGTTGCCCTTGGCGTCATAGGTCAGGCTGTTGCGATCGCGCAGCTGACTCAGAAAGGTTGCCAGACGACGGTTTGAGACGATGCTCAATTCAAGCAAGCGACCGTTGATATCATTTTGTGCCTGGCAGGCATCCAGTTTTGCACGAAGCTGCGCCATCTCGTCGGGATAGGCTGCCAGCTGCAGTGCCAGTTCCGGCATCTCTGCGAGGGTCTTGTCCAGAGTTTCTATCGCAGCAAGCAACTGCTGTTTGCGCTCGGTCAGTGCGGGCAGGGCCAGTGCCTGATGCTGTTCGAGCAAGCTGAACTCCTCTTCCAGAATGCCTTGCATCTGGCTGAGGTAATCATCTTGGGTGTGCAGTAACGAAGGTAAATCCATCATCCCAGAACTTTGTCCAGATTGGCCTCGAAACTGAACATCTTCTTGGCCACAGCGTCGCTGTTAACCTGATATTCGCCACTCGCGACGGCTTTTTTCAGCCGTTCGACCTTGCTCTCATTGCCGGTCGAGGCGGTATTGAGGTTTTGTTGCATCTTTTGCAATTGTTGCGCCTCACTGGTCAAGGAGACGGAGTCCAGCTTGACAGTAGCCGCTTTGTTTTCGGGCGATGAGGTGACTGACTTGCTGCCTGTCCCCTGGCTATTAGCGGTATTTTGCAACCGATTATTCGCCAAGTTGTTGATATTGTTGATGGCCATTTTAGTTACCTTCGTCTGCTTTAAGGTTTGCTTACCTGTTTATCGGTGCGGCAGATCAAAACTTTAGAAAAAAGTTGTCAAGGATCCGGATTTAAAAAGTGACCGATACGGCACCTACCGCACTGACTTTACCCTCAACGGTTTTGCCGGAGCGAATATTGACGAGTTTGATGATCTCTCCGAAGCTGCCATCTTGCAAGGCTCGGGCCATGGTTTTGATCTGGAAGTTGCTGTTTTCTGCCGTCAGGGTGACCTGATCCCCTTTGCACACGACACAAACCTGGCTCAAGCGGATGGGTTGCCCCGGTTTTAGCTCCCGCTTGCTGCGTACTCCGACAAGAGGGGCGGTGTCAGTCAGGTAGTCGCCGCGGATCAGGGTCTGATCCTGATAGGCCAACACTAGCTGGCTTTCACTCAGCAGGTCCCCCTTGGCGATGGGGTTGGTCACAGTGACATAGGGCTTTTGAATACTGACCCGTACCGGGAGATAGACGTCCCAGGGCCTCTCTTCCTCACATTTAAGGTAAACTGTTGTATTACGGCGAATTTCCATTTTTGCTGGTAAGCTGATAGTGAGCAGATCTTCGCAGCGGGTCAGTGGGAGCCGTTTATCCAGCGTGGCAGAGGTGACCTCGGCTCTGGCATCCAACGGAATATCCAGCTGGCTGTAAACGAACTCTTGTGCCTTTTCTTGTAGATAAGTAGTGACGTCCGAGGCGTAGCTGGAAGATATGCTGCCAAAAAAGAGGCTGATGAGTAAAAGTCGGTTAATCATTTTCGCTCGTTGGTCGATAAGTTGTTCACGCATATCACCATATTTAACTATGATTGCTTCAGAATCTGTTCGTTGTCACATCGATAGTCTGACGCAATCCATCACGCATGCATGATTAATGCCAAGCGTTTTTAGGGAGTGTTTATGGCCAGTATCCTGGACTCGGTCAACCAACGTACCCAGCTAGTGGGGCAAAACCGGCTGGAGTTGTTGTTGTTTCGTCTCAATGGACGTCAAAGATTTGGCATCAACGTATTCAAAGTGCGTGAAGTGTTGCAGTGCCCCCCCTTGACCGTGATGCCAAAATTGAACTCCTGCATTCGCGGAGTGGCTCATATTCGTGGCCAGACGATCTCGGTTATCGACCTCAGCATGGCGGTTGGCAAACGCCCGATTGATGATCTGAGCAAATGCTTCATTATCATCTCCGAGTACAACCGCTCTATTCAGGGTTTTCTGGTGCATTCGGTCGAGCGCATCATCAACATGAACTGGGAATCCATCCTGCCTCCGCCTAAAGGTGCGGGTCGCATCAACTACATGACTGCCGTGACTGAAGTCGATGGCGAGTTGGTCGAAATTCTTGATGTTGAGCGGATATTGAACGAAATTTCGCCGGTTGCAACGGATGTGAGTGAGGAGTTGGTTCAGGCCAGTGTCGACCACCCGACTCTGGGGCGTCCTGTTCTTGTTGCGGATGACTCCTCAGTGGCACGCAAACAGGTACAACGTGCGCTTGAGGCCATCGGTGTCGAGTGTGTGTTGGCAAAAGATGGCCGCGAAGCATTGAACATGCTGCTGGAAATGACCAAAAATGGTCCTATCAAGGATCAGGTTGCGCTGGTTATTTCGGATATCGAAATGCCGGAAATGGATGGCTATACCTTCACTGCCGAGATCCGGAATAATCCCAATCTCAAGGATTTGCATGTTATTCTGCATACCTCGCTCAGTGGAGTATTCAACCAGGCAATGGTGCAGAAAGTTGGTGCGAACAATTTTATCGCCAAGTTCCAGCCTGATGAATTGGCCAAGGCCGTACAAAACGCACTCTAATAAAGAAGAACAGCTGCATGAAGACACTTTCGGACGACTTATACAAACAGTTCAGCAACTTTCTGGCGGTACAGAGCGGAATTGTGCTGGGGGATAACAAACAGTATCTGGTGAAGAGCCGTCTTTCACCTTTGATGGCTCAGTTTGGCATCGAGAGTCTGTCTGATCTGGTTACCCGTGCAATGAGTGTGCGAGAGCGTGACCTGAAAATGGCCGTGGTGGATGCCATGACGACCAACGAGACCCTCTGGTTTCGTGATACCTATCCGTTTCAGCTTCTTACTGACAAGATTTTCCCCGAGTTGGGGAAAAGTGGCCGCCCCATCAAGATCTGGTCGGCTGCATCCTCGTCAGGTCAGGAGCCCTATTCCATTGCCATGACGGCACTGGAGCAGCAGATGAAAAAGCCGGGGACCTTGCCTGGTGGCGTACAGATTGTCGGGACGGATATTTCGACGACCATGCTCAATCAGTGTAAGGAAGGCGTTTACGATAGCCTTGCTCTGGCGCGCGGTTTGTCACCGGAGCGCAAGAAGATGTTTTTTGAGCCCTACGGTGACAACAAGATGCGGGTTGCCGAGCGAGTCAGAAAATTGACCACCTTCCGGCCACTCAACTTGCTGGAGAGCTATAGTCTGCTCGGCAAGTTTGACATTATTTTTTGCCGTAACGTGCTCATTTATTTTGCGCCGGAAGTGAAGTCGAAGATCCTCAACCAGTTTGCTGCCAGTCTCAATCCTGGTGGATATCTGATGCTGGGCGCGTCGGAGTCACTGGCCGGGTTAACCGATCGGTTTGAGATGATCCGCTGTAATCCGGGGATTGTCTACAAGGTCAAATAGGCCTGATGCCCAGGATATTCGGGGTTTTACCGGATATAGCCAGTTCATACAAAGAGGGAAGCAGCGAGCTTCCCTCTTTCTTTATCTACAGCTCAGTCTTTCTATTTCCCTGCCATATCTCGCCACTGCAAAAGTGGTTGAAACCTTAAGGTGGCCAAATGATGCCGTCTGACTCAGGGCACGAGATGCTCCTGTCGTTTTCGGTTTGCAATGTGCTCATACCCAAACCATCGATCTGAGAGATTTGCTTATGGCACACCTCTTGCAAACAAAATAAACCAAGCAGGAGGTGTGCTATGGCTCTTTCATTTGACAAGGCATTCGGTGTGCATCAACACACCATAAGCGTTCGCGCCAAGCGTGCTGAGGTGCTTTCCAGCAATATTGCAAACGCAGATACCCCGGGCTTCAAAGCCAGGGATATCAATTTTGCTCAGGCATTGCAGGAGGCCCAGTCGCATCAGGGGTTTGGTTTGGCAACGACCAGCGAAAAGCACTTTGCCTTGAATATGGACGCTCCGGGTACCGTGCAATATCGCAACCCGCTGCAACCGGATACCGGTGATGGCAATACAGTCGATGTGCAGCAAGAGCGCAGCGAATTTCTGCGCAATAGCCTCGAGTATCAAACCTCCCTTGAATTTATGAATAGCAAGATCAGTGGCCTGCTCAAGGCCCTGAAAGGAGAGCAGTGATGAGTTTGTTCAAGGTCTTTGACATAGCAGGCTCGGCTATGAGCGCACAGTCAGTGCGCCTCAACACGGTTGCCAGCAACATGGCCAACGCGGACAGCGTCAGCTCCAGTGTGGAAAATACTTACCACGCCAGGCGGCCAGTCTTTGCCGCCCAGCTCGATCAGGCGATGTCTGACAAGCAGGACTCGGTCGGGGTTGAGGTGAAGGGGATTGTCGAGAGCAAGGCGCCACTGCTCAAGGAGTACAACCCCAACCACCCGATGGCGGATAAAGACGGTTTTATCTTCAAGCCAAACGTCAACATGGTTGAAGAGATGGCCGACATGATCAACGCCTCGCGCAGCTACCAGACCAACGTACAGGTTGCAGATTCGGCCAAGAAGATGCTGCAGCAGACGCTCCAGCTTGGCAAGTCCTGATAGGAGGGATGCAGCATGGTCGATACAACCAACAATGTGAACGGCATCAGCCGTACCACGACCCAGACGACAGGCACCACTACAACGCCGAAGAAAGAGCTGGATCAAGCTTCTTTTCTGAAGCTGCTGACCATGCAGCTGTCGTATCAGGATCCTTTCAAGCCTGTTGATAACGCCCAGATGCTCTCCCAGATGACATCCATGTCGACTTCTGAGGGGATCAACAGCTTGTCCACCCAGATGGGCAATCTCAATACTCTGATGACATCTAGTCAGGCGCTGCAAGCCTCCGCACTGGTCGGACAAAATGTGCTGCTCCCTAGCAATATCGGTTATTTGGAGAAAGAGGGGTCTATATCCGGGGTTGTGGCTGTCGGTGTCGAGAACAAGTATTCGAATGTGAAAATCACGGTGGAAGATGAAAAGGGTCAGGTGATAAAGGAGTTTCCTCTGGAAGGTGATTTACGCGGCAATGTTGAATTTGCTTGGGATGGTAAAGACAAGAGTGGCAATCCGGCCAAGCCTGGAAAATACGTGATTAAAGCTAACGGCACCATGGATGGAAAGTCGGAGAGCATCTCGGCCCTGACCTATGGCAAGGTTGATAGTGTGGTCCTGGGTAACGGAACCAACCCGACTCAACTTAATCTGAGAGGTCTAGGCACTACAACGCTTAACAGTATCCTGCAAATTTCAGGATCTAATCAGAACAAACCAACAACTCAGTCAAAAACCACGTCGACAGCATCGATCTAAGGAGCTGGATATGTCATTTAACAATGCCTTGAGCGGTGTCAACGCGGCACAAAAAGACTTGAACGTCACCGCCAACAACATTGCTAACGTTAACACCATGGGCTTTAAAGAGTCCCGTGCCGAGTTTGCGGATGTCTACGCCAACTCCATCTTTGTCAATGCCAAGACCCAGGTCGGTAATGGTGTGGCGACCGGTGCGGTTGCCCAGCAGTTCCATCAGGGGGCGCTGCAATTTACCAATAACGCACTCGACTTGGCGATTCAGGGGAATGGATTCTTTGTGACCTCCGATGGCCTGACCAACCTGGATCGCACCTATACTCGTGCCGGTGCCTTCAAGCTCAATGAAAACAGTTATATGGTCAACAATCAGGGCCATTATCTGCAAGGCTATGAGGTGAACGTTGATGGAACGCCAAAAGCGGTGAGCATTAACGCAACCAAGCCTATCCAGATCCCGGATCGGGCAGGGGAGCCGAAACAAACAACCAAGATTGAAGCCAGCTTCAATCTGAAGTCTGATTCAACCCCGTTGGCTGCAGGTAACACTGCTGCAGACGCCTCCATTTTTGATCCGATCAATAATCCTAAAAGTTATGCCTCATCTACATCGGTCACTATTTATGATTCATTGGGTTCTCCTCATGTGATCACACAATATTTTGTCAAGGAAGCTGACCCAGCTGATGTGACAAAGCCTGCCAATCCTACCGCTTGGCGTATGTACATGTATGAGGGGGATAAACCCATTGATGTTGCGGGGGGGGTTCCAACAACGATGGCCGCTGGTGTGACTCCTGTTCCACCACTTGCCGCACGCATCACCTTTGGTGCTGATGGCAAGATGGTGACGCCAACAACACCGGCAACCATCAAGACAGAACAATTGGGGGTCGCGCCCCCGGCAGGTGCTGGCATTATCACCAACGGTGCAGATCCCACCCAGGAAGTTGAGATTCAACTTGGCACTGTGACTCAGTATTCTTCTCCGTTTGAAGTCAACAAGTTGACTCAAGATGGCTCTACTGTCGGCCGTTTGACCAAGGTGGAGATCACGCCAGACGGGATTGTCTCTGCTACCTATAGTAATGCCACCACACTCAAGGTCGCTATGGTTGCCATGGCAAAGTTTGCCAACTCGCAAGGATTGACTCAGGTTGGTGATACCTCCTGGCGACAGTCCCTGCTCTCTGGCGATGCCTTGCCGGGGACGCCGAACTCGGGCACTTTCGGGACCATCAAATCATCGGCGCTGGAGCAGTCCAACGTGGATTTGACCTCGGAGCTGGTGGACCTGATCACTGCCCAGCGTAACTTCCAGGCCAACTCCCGTTCTCTGGAGGTCAACAGTTCGCTACAGCAGACCATCCTGCAGATCCGTTAATCGCGCAATAAACGATAATGAGAGGGGGCTTGGCCCCCTCTCTGTTTCTGTCGCATTCCCATCCTCCTTCTCCCCCCATATTTCTGCTGTTGGCACTCTAATTGCATTTCTCCTGTCAGAGTCATCTGTTTGACGGAGAATTCCATGGATCACCTGCTTTATATCGCCATGTCCGGGGCCAAAGAGACCATGAACAGCTTGGCTGTTCGGGGCAACAACCTCGCCAATGCCAATACCACCGGTTTCAAGTCCGATTTTGAGCAGGCCAGAAGCATGCAGGCGTTCGGAGAGGGCTTGCCAAGCCGGGTGTTTGCCATGGCTGAGCGCCCGGGGCAGAACCTGCAGCATGGCATGTTGATGACCACCGGACGGGATCTGGACGTGGCGGTGGATGGTCCTGGCTGGATTGCCGTGCAGGATCCCAAGGGCGGTGAGGCCTATACCCGCATGGGGAATTTGCAGGTCAATGCGACCGGCAACTTGCAGACCTCGACCGGACTGAATGTGGTGGATGACGGTGGTCAGCCAATCGTGTTGCCTATGCCGATGGAGAAACTCGAGATCAATCGGGATGGTACCATCAGCGGTCGTCCTGAGGGGGCTGCCGCCAACTTGCCGGAAGATTTTCAGCGGATCAAGCTGGTCAACCCGGCCGCCGATGCGGTAGAGAAGGGGCAAGATGGTCTGTTTCGCCGCAAGGATGGTCAGAATGAACCCGCCTCTGCCAACGTTGGCCTGATTGCCGGCTCCCTTGAGGGGAGCAACGTCAATGTGGTGGATGAGATGACCAACCTGATCCGGCTGCAACGCCAGTTCGAAACTCAGGTCAAAATCATGAAGACGGCCGAAGAGAATGATGAAGCTCAAACCCAACTGCTGCGAATCAGCTAATCAAGGAGTTACCTATGAATCCCGCACTCTGGATCAGCAAGACCGGGTTGGATGCACAGCAGACCAATATTTCGGTCACCTCGAACAACCTGGCGAACGCCAGCACCGTGGGCTTTAAAAAGTCACGGGCCATCTTTGAAGATCTGCTGTATCAAAACATCAACCAGCCCGGTGGCCGCTCCTCTGCCGATACCGAGCTCCCCTCCGGCCTGATGCTGGGGGCGGGATCCAAGGTGGTGGCAACCCAGAAAAACCACAGCCAGGGCAACGTACAAACCACTGACAACTCGCTCGATTTGATGATCAGTGGTCGTGGCTACTTTGAAATTCAGCTGCCGGATGGCAGTGCAGCCTATACCCGCAACGGTCAGTTCACCCTCAACGATGAAGGGACCATAGTGACCCCGGGTAATGGCTACCCGCTGCAACCGGAAATCCAGATCCCGGAAAACGCCCAGAGCGTTACGGTGGGTGAAGATGGCCAGGTCTCGGTGCAACTTAAGGGCGATGGCGCTTCTCAGGTTGTCGGTCAGATCAATATCTCCGACTTCGTCAACGCCAGCGGCTTGCAGCCGATGGGGGAGAACATGTTTGTCGAGACCCAGTCCAGCGGTGCTGCCGCTCAGGGGACTGCCGGTGCCGATGGCTTGGGGGTGATCAAGCAGGGGATGCTGGAGACCTCCAACGTCAACGTGACCGAAGAGTTGGTAAACCTCATTCAGGCTCAGCGGGTCTACGAGATGAACTCCAAGGTGCTCTCCGCCGTGGACGGCATGATGTCCTTCCTGATCCAGCGTACTTAATTAGGAGGTGCATGATGAAAGCCGTATGGATGCTGGGATTGTTGGTGCTGGGAGGGTGTAGCAGCACTCCCAATACGCCCAAGCCTGATGATCCCGAGTTTTCCCCCGTCTACGGGGAGTCGGAGCCGGTGTCGGTGCGACCGACAGGGGCGATTTTCCAGCCGGATCAGGTCAATGGCATCTATTCGGATATCAAGGCACACAAGGTAGGCGACATCATTACCATCGAGTTGGCGGAGTCGACCTCCGCCTCGAAAAAGGCCAATACCCAGAGTGGCAAGAATAACAAGTTCAATCTGGACCCGGTCAAGTTGGGTGGCGTGCCCGTGACCGCCAGCCCCTATGATCTCTCAGCCTCCATTGCTCAAGACAGCGCGTTCAAGGGCCAGGCCAAGGCGGATCAGAGCAACAGCCTGCAGGGCAATATTTCGGTCAGCGTGGCCAAGGTACTGCCCAACGGCAATCTGGTGGTGCGCGGCGAGAAGTGGATCATGCTTAATAATGGCAATGAATATATCCGGATCACCGGCCTTATTCGCCCGGAGGATGTGACGTCTGACAACAGCGTTTCGTCCCAGAAAGTGGCTAATGCCCGCATTTACTACGGTGGTACCGGCGATCTGGCCAATAGCCAGGAGCAAGGGTGGCTTACCAGCTTTTTCAATGGTCCCTGGTGGCCGCTCTAGGAGATGTTATGAAGTCACTCCGTCTTGTCACTCTGCTTTGCTGTCTGCTGCCCTTGGGTGTGGCCAATGCGGCCCGGATCAAGGACATCAGCTCGGTTGAAGGGGTGCGTAACAACCAGCTGATTGGTTACGGTCTGGTGGTGGGGTTGCCCGGCACTGGCGAGAAGAACAACGCCTTCACCGAGCAGACCTTCCGTACCATGCTCAACAACTTTGGCATCAAGGTGCCGGACAACATCAAGCCCAAGATCAAGGATGTGGCTCCGGTGGCGATCCATGCCGACCTGCCCCCCTTCTCCAAGCCGGGCCAGACCATCGACGTGACGGTATCTGCCATTGGCGAGGCCAAGAGCCTGCGGGGCGGCACCCTGTTGCAAAGCTTCCTGAAAGGGCTCGATGGCCGGGTTTATGCGGTTGCCCAAGGCAGTCTGGTGGTTGGTGGTTTGGGGGCCGAGGGGGCTGATGGTTCCAAGGTAGTGATCAATACCCCGACCGTCGGTCGGATTGCCAACGGTGCGACCGTGGAGCGGGAGGTGCCCAACTCCTTCAGTCAGGGGGACACCATCACCTTCAACCTTAACCGACCCGACTTTACTACTGCGCGCCGTCTGGCCGATGTGGTCAACGATCTGGTGGGGCCCAATACCGCTCAGGCGCTCGATGCTACCTCGGTCAAGGTCTATGCCCCGCGGGATCCGGGTCAGCGCGTTTCCTATCTCGCCACCATCGAGAATCTGGAGGTGGATCCGGCCAACGAGGCGGCCAAGATCATCGTCAACTCCCGCACCGGCACCATAGTGATCGGCAGTCAAGTCAAGCTCAAACCGGCGGCCATCAGCCATGGCGGGTTGACGGTGACCATCGCCGAAAACCAGCAGGTCTCCCAGCCCAACCCGCTGGCGGGAGGAGAGACGACGGTGACCAACAACTCGACCATCAATGTCCAGCAGGAGCCGGGGCGGATGTTCAAGTTTGATACCGGTGCGACCCTGGACGATCTGGTCCGGGCGGTCAATCAGGTCGGGGTCGCCCCCGGTGATTTGATGGCCATCCTTGAGGCGCTGCAGCAGGCAGGCGCCATCGAGGGGCAACTGGTCATATTGTAACAAGCGGCAAGTGGTTGCCACGGGTGGCAATGAGGTAAGCAAAATGGCGGAGTTTGACAGCAACAGCGGCATGAATCTCGGGATGGTACAGGACATCAAGAACCTGGATCGTCTGCGCCAGATGAGCCAAAGCAAAGAGGGACAGGCCGAAGCGCTCAAGAGTGCGTCACGCCAGTTCGAGTCAATCTTTACCCAGATGCTGTTTCAGAGCATGCGTCAGGCCAACGGGGTGTTGACTCAGGACAACCCGATGAATAGCAGCTATACCCAGTTCTATGAAGGGATGCTGGATGAGCAGCGGGTTGCCGACATGTCCAGCAAGGGGGGGCTGGGATTGGCTGACATGGTGGCCAAACAGCTCTCTCCCGAGACCTTTACCCATCAGGATGGGCGAGTGCTCAAGATGCCCCAGCGCACCGAACGGACCTACAAACCCTATCAGCCACCCACGGCGGCTGCCGATGATTTGATCGCGGCATCAAAAGTTGGCAAAGATTTTGCTGAAAAAGAGATGACCGAGGGGGTCAAGGAGAGCCACGCACTCACTATGCCCCGTCGACCACACCGCAGCATTCCGCCCATGGGACGCATGACCAGCGAAGAGGGCAGTGCCACCGGTAGTGGGGGCAAAGAGTTCGATACGCCGGAAGAGTTCGTTAATCGCCTGATGCCGCTGGCCAAGAAAGCGGCCGACAAGTTGGGGTTAAGCCCGGCGGTACTGGTCGCTCAGGCGGCACTGGAGAGCGGTTGGGGCAAGCGGGTGATCAAGGATGGCGAGGGGCAGGTGACCCATAACCTGTTTGGCATCAAGGCCGATCCGCGCTGGGCAGGGCCAAAGGCGGTGGTCAGCACGCTCGAGTATGAGCAAGGCGTCGCCTCCCGCCAGAAAGCGGCATTTCGCTCTTATGAGTCGTTTGAAGAGAGCTTCAACGACTATGTGGATTTCCTCACTTCCGGCTCTCGCTACAAGGGAGCCCTGGCGAAGGTGGATAGTCCCGATCGCTACTTTGAGGCGCTGCAACAGGCGGGTTATGCCACCGACCCGCACTACGCCAGAAAATTGAAACAGGTATTGCGCAGTGATGCCATTGCCCAATACAACGAGATGGAGCTGTAACGTATGGCAAGCGACCTGCTTGGGATTGGTTCATCGGGCGTGCTGGCACAGCAACGCCTGCTGCAGACCACCAGTAACAACATAGTGAACGTCAATAGCCAGGGCTATGTGCGTGAGCGTACGCTGGTGTATACCAATACCATCGGTCTGGGGACCGGTGACATCAAGACCGAGCGGGTAATCAACGACTATATGCAGGGGGAGGTGCGCCGTGATACCTCCGCCTATCATGCCTCCCTGACCCATTATGAACAGCTGGCTGGCGTTGACAGCTTGCTTGGGGATACCAGCAACAGCGTGGGGGCGGCCATCACCTCCTACTTCAAGTCATTTCACTCAGCCAATGAATCGCCTGCCGAGATCGGTGGGCGCAAGGTGGTGATGACGGAGTTGAGTGGCATGGTCAACCGTTTTCATACCCTCTCGGCGCAGCTCGACAAGCAGAGCGATACCCTCAACACCCGTATTGAAGATGAAACCAAGCAGGTCAACAGCCTGCTCACCAGTATCAATGATCTTAATCAGGCCATCATCCGCACCCAGGGGTCACCCGAAGAGAACCTGATGCTGTTTGATCAGCGGGATGAGGCGATCCGCCAGCTGTCGGAGAAGATGGATATTCGCACCGTAGCCCAACCCAACGGCAGCATGCTGGTCAATATGAGCACTGGCCATTCGTTGATCCTCGATGGGGGCGTCGCCCAGTTCCAGGTGATTGCAGGAGATCCTGACTCCCGGGATCAGGAGCTGCAGCTGACCCTGGGGGCGAACAAGGCAACCATCGATCACGATACGTTTGGTGGCGCCATGGGCGGGCTGTTCAAGGCGCGTACCGACCTTGAGCCGACCAAGCGTGAACTGGGGCAGCTGGCCGTGGCGATGGCGGATGCGATGAATCAGCAGAACCGCCTCGGGATGGATCTGGATAACGAGATTGGCGGCGATATTTTCACCCTGCCTACCAGCAAGGGCTTACCCTACGGCAATAACACCGGGACGGTCGGGGCGAATGTCAGCTTCGTGCCGGGTAAGGGGACATCAGTGACCCCATTTGATTACGAAGTGCAATTTAGCAGCGCCACCGGTTATGAGGTGTTCTCGCTGGACAAGTCGGGCAATCGCACCTCTGTAGCGACTGGCACGACCCCTCCTGCAACGTTTGAACTCACTGGTCACGGTATTTCAATCGATCTCACCGGTGCGCCAGCTGCGGGTGACAGACTGTTGCTGCAACCCACCAAAAGTGCGGCCGCCGGTTTGGGTCAGCTGATCACCCGACCGGAAGATTTGGCCCTGGCCTCTCCGCTTAAAGCGGAAAAGACCACCAATAATGGCGGCGGGGCAGATATCAAACTGGGTGGCGTATTCAATACAGGTGCAGGGTCAGGTTTTGGTACCAATAGTCTGAGCCCGACAGCGCCTCAGGTCGTCAAGATTGACGCCAACGGTAACTATCAGGTGTTTCAAGCCGATGGCACTACCCTGATTGGCACTGCCCCTGCGAGCAGCAAAGGGCAAAACCTGATGTCTGCGATCGTCAACCCTTTCCCCGCCGGAGCCGCAGTCTATGCCAACCCGAAACAGGCGCCCGGCTACGAGTTCAGCATCACCGGAACGGTGGATGCCGGTGACAGCTTCAAGCTCAGTTACAACAGCAATGGCTTTGCCGATAACAGCAATGGCCTGGTTCTGGCTGAGCTGCAAAACAAGGATCTGGTGCGCAAGAGCACCAATGGTGGGACGACCAACGACAAGATGACCTTCAATCAGGCCTATTCCGGGTTGGTGATGGAAGTGGGTAACAATACCAGCCAGGCAAAAACGCTGCTCAAGGCCAATGAGTCCAAGCTTATCCAGAGCACCGGCATCTTTGAAAGCGTGTCAGGGGTCAATCTGGAGGAGGAGGCGGCCAATCTGATCCGCTTCCAGCAATCCTATGCGGCATCGGCGCAAATCGTCAGCACGGCCAAAACCATTTTCGATACACTGCTCTCTTCCGTGAGGTAACGTCATGCGCATCACCACCAACATGATCTACGACCGGAATATCTATTCCCTCAACAATGCCAACGAGCGGTTGAATACTGCCTACCAACAGCTGCAAACCGGTAATAAATTTCAGACTGCCGGCGAAGATCCCGCGGGGATGAGCCAGAAGATGGCACTGACCAAGGAGATCGACCTGTTCAAGCAGTACAGTGTCAATGGCAGCTTGCTGGAAAACAGCCTGGGACATGAGGAGACGGTATTAACGTCGATTAATAATGCGATGCTTAGTGCCCAGACCCTGATCCAGAAGTCAAATAATGGCGCTATCAGCATGGATGATCGCAAGGCTATTGCCAGCGAGCTGGAAGGGTTGCAGCAGCAGATGTTTGACCTGATGAATAGCAAAAACTCCTCGGGTGAATTTATATTTGGCGGTAATCAGAGCAAGACCCAGCCATATATAAAAGACGCTAACGGAAAATATATTTATCAGGGGGACCCTGGTCAGCGAAATATTCAGGTCTCACCCACGGTACAAATTGCTGCCAATGATTCTGGGCAGGATCTGTTTGAAATCGTGGCGACCAGAAGAACTGCCAGTGCAACCACTGCAAATATCAAGGTCGGGGTCGGCGATCAGGGTAACTTTGATAATTTCTATAAGTCCAATTATAACTCGGCACTGCCCAGCAACACCTATACCGTATCAACCACCATCGGTCCGCCTGATACCTATGATATCAAGGATGCCGGTGGTACTACCCTGCAAACGGGTAACTACACTGCTGGCACCAAGATCCCCTTCAATGGTCTGGAGTTGACCCTTGATTTGCCTGCTGGTGGTGCGGCTCAGCAGTTTGACCTTAATCCACCAAAAAATGACAACGTGCTGAACGGGATGTCGGATTTTATTACCGCTTTGCGTGATCCCGCTATTACCGCTGACAACTTTGCGCTGGAAGTAGCCGATGCTACCGTCCATATGAAAAATGCCCGCTTGAATATCGATCATGGATTGGGGGAGTTGGGTGGCAGGATGAACAGTCTCGAGGCAGTCATGGATTCTAACGAGGGGTTGAGTACCCTCAACGCCGAGGCGAGAGCCAAGGTATCGGAAGCGGATCTCTATGAAGTGATTTCCGCGCTGTCAAAAGAGGATGCGGCATTGAGTGCCTCGCAACTCTCTTTCAGTAAAATAAGCCGTCTGACGCTATTTGACTATATTCGCTAATTAAAGAAGGGCCCCTTTGGGGCCTTTGCTTTTGTCCAGACTATGAAAATTGGTTCCGTGTCATCTCCTGCCAATTGTAACAAGCTGTTGCCGTTGCCAATTTAATGGTGGTTGCGGGGTTGACCTCCCTGCGGGATTGGATAATCATGCCGCCCGCACAACAGAGGGTTGTGCGAATTATTTGCAGCATCTCGTTAGGCGAGGCTCCTGTATAAACACAGGCCACTGATCTCACGACGTCCAGAGACGCCCAAGATCAGGACAGTTTTCATCGGATTAAGGTGTAAACCCAAGTGGCTTCCGGCATGCCGGATACGTTATACAGTGCTAAAGCTGGTACGTGGGGATGATGACACGCCGAACGGCGTCATTTCCTGCCTATTACTCGTCAATCAAATTGCTGTTTTCTTGTCGTTGCATCCGGTTATTTCCGGAGGCATTCAGGCTCGCCTGAAATCACATGAGGATATCTGTGATGAAGAAAACACATACCATTCTTAACCGTCACCAACTGCTCGATCTGGCCGCCCTGCAGGGTTGGCTGGAACATAATCTGGATCCGGTTCAGCGAGCCGATCAACTGCTGACCCTGCGTCCGGAAGAGCTCAACTGCATCTTTGATACCCTGCCAATCCCGCAAGGGGCCGAACTGCTTGGTTCACTCTCGGCCGAGAGTGCCGGGCGCCTGTTGCAGCGGCTCCATGGCAGCATCGTCAGCGTGTTGCAGGAGGCTATTCCCCGCCGTGAGATGGTCGCCATCCTGCGCAAACTGAGTCGTCAGGATCGCACCATGTTGCTGGCTCGCTTCCCGACCCAGGCGCAGGCCATGTATTACTCCCTGCTGGATTGGCCCACCGAGTCGGTGGGGGCCAACATGCGCCACGAATATCTGGCGGTGCGGGAGGAGGACACGGTCGGTCACGCTAAACAGCTGATCCACGATGCTTGGGATAATGCCCAGCTGTTTCGCCATATCTATGTGGTCAACGGGGATGGTCGTCTGCAAGGAAGCCTCTCCCTCAAGACCTTGCTGATCGCTGACCCGCTGGCCAACGTCGCGACCCTGATGGATCGGGAGACGGTGCGGATCAACGCCCGTGCGGATCAGGAGTTGGCAGCGCGCCTGTTGATCGACCGCGACCTGTCGGTATTGCCTGTCGAGGATCAGGGGCGACTGGTCGGTATTTTCCACGTCGATGATGCGGCGGATATTCTGGAGCTCGAATCCACCGAGGATGCCGAGATGCAAGGGGGCTCATCACCGCTCGATACCCCTTACTTGCAGGCGACGCCCTGGCAGCTGTGGCGCAAACGGGTGGGCTGGCTGCTCATCCTGTTTGTGGCGGAAGCTTACACCGGTACCGTGCTGCGGGCATTTGAGGAGCAGCTGGAAGCGGCCATCGCGCTGGCCTTCTTTATCCCCTTGCTGATCGGTACTGGTGGTAACAGCGGCACCCAGATCACCACCACCATAGTACGAGCCATGGCGGTCGGGGAGGTGAGTCTGCGCAATCTCGGCACAGTGCTGAAAAAGGAGCTCTCCACCGGTCTGCTCATCTCGGGTGCCATTGCCATGGCGGCCTGGGTACGGGCATGGAGTCTTGGCGTCGGTCCCCAGATTGGCATGGTGGTGACCTTTACCATCATCGCCATCGTGCTCTGGAGTGCCACGGTCGCATCCATTATTCCCATGGTGCTGCGTCGTTTCCGCATCGATCCGGCGGTGGTCTCTGCGCCATTCATCGCGACACTGGTGGATGGCACCGGCCTTATCATCTACTTCGAGATGGCCAAGTGGTTGCTGCCCGAGTTGCAGTAACCGGGAGACTGAGATGAAAAAGGCAGCCAGTGGGCTGCCTTTTGTATTTATCTTTCCGGTTTAGCCGAGCTGGAACAACAGTGGCCAGCCCTGCTCCTGGCAATAACGATGCTCCTTCTCCAGATTCTGCATCAAGAGACGGTTATCCTCGCACCAGTCGATCGGCAGGGTCACTACCAGCTGATCGCCTTGCACTGCGACTTTCCACTCAGGTAGCAAGTGATCCTGCCGCTTGTGGTGGGCGGCGACCGCGAGGCGCAGAATGCGGATGCAGCGCAGCACAGTCTGCAGGTCGTGGTTGGGCAGGGCTGGCAGTTCGGAGAGCTTGAGCCCCTTGCGCTGAAAGCGCGCCAGCGCGGCGAGCAACGCCTGATCATCTTGGTTGAAGCCGGGCAGGTCGGTGTGTTGCAGGATATAGGCGGAGTGGCGATGAATGCCACTGTAGTTGATGGCAAGGCCAATTTCGTGCAGCCGCGCCGCCCAGCCGAGGATTGCGCGATAGGGCTCTATCTCCATCTGCCACGGCTCTTGCAAGGCATCGAACAGGGTCAATACGCTCTGCTCCACCCGGGCTGCTTGCTTGCGGTCCATCCGGTAGTGAGTGCCTAGCGCTTGCGCGGTGCGCTCGCGAATATCGTGGTGCTGCAAGCGCTCCTCGAACTCGTAAAGGAGCCCTTCGCGCAGGGCGCCGTCAGAGTAGTCGAGTCGCTCGATAGGCAGCGAGGTAAACAGCCCGAGCAGGATAGCAACGGCAGCGGCAAACACCTCTTGTCGCTCTTCGGTGAGCCCCGCCAGCTTGAGGTTGTCGACTCGTTTGCGCTCGATCATCATTGCCTTGAGTCGCTCCAGCCCCTCCAGGGTAATGCTGCCATCAGTCAGCCCTTCCCCCTGCAGCACGTCGCGCACGGTGCGGATCGAGCCAGAGCTGCCAAGGCAGCTCTGCCAGCCCAGCTTGCGGTACTGGTTGACGATGGGGGCGAGCTGGTGCTGCGCCTCCAGCACGGCATTGGTGAAGTGCTTGTCGCTCAGCTTGCCGCTGGCGAAGAAGCTTTGGGTAAAGCTGACGCAGCCCATCTTGCGGCTGGTGAGGGCCTTGTGTTCAAACCCTTCACCTATGATGAGTTCGGTGCTGCCGCCGCCGATATCGATGACCAGTACCTGGCCCTCGATATGCTGGGTATGGGCGACCCCCTGATAGATGAGCCGTGCTTCTTCCTGCCCGCTGATGATCTCGATGGGGTGGTTGAGCACCTTGGCTGCTTCACTCACAAATTCGCGCGCGTTGCTGGCACGGCGCAATGTGTAGGTACCGGCGATGCGGATCTGATCCGGTTTGATGTTGGTGAGCCGCTCGGCAAACAGCGACAGACAGGCGAGGCCGCGTTCCATCGCCTCCGGGCTCATCCGTTTCTGCTCATCCATCCCTTCCGCCAGACGCACCCGCTCTTTGATGCGATCGACGATGCGAAAACGCCCTTCGCTCAAATGGGCGATCACCATGTGAAAACTGTTGGAGCCGAGATCCACGGCGGCATAGAGACTATTGTCCATTGTTTGACTCGATACGTTTGAGATAGTCGTAAATCGCCACCTGAGAGCGGATCTTGCGGCGGTTGCCCCGCTTCACATATTCGTTCTGCTGGTCGGCATCAATGACCCGCGCCTTGCAGGTATCACTCAGTTGTAGTTCGAGAATGTCCATGATGCGCTGCTTGAGGCGCTCATCATAAATGGGGGTGCCCACCTCAATACGGCCGTCGATATTGCGGCTCATCCAGTCGGCGCTGGAGATATAGAGCTGGGGGTTGCCCTTGTTGTGGAACACCATCACCCGCGGGTGCTCGAGGAAGCGGTCGATGATGCTGATCACCTTGATGTTGTCACTGAGGCCCGGTACGCCCGGACGCAGGGCGCACATGCCACGGATGATCATCTGGATCGGCACCCCGGCCTGACCGGCGGCATAGAGGCGGTTGATGAGATCCTTGTCCACCAGATTGTTGATCTTGAGGATGATACCGCTCGGCTGGCCCGCCTTGGCGTTGGAGAGCTCGTTGTCGATGAGGCGATAGAGCTGACGGCGGCTGTTGATGGGGGAGACCAGCAAGTGGTTGAATTTGTATCGCTTATAGGGGTACTCGATGTATTCAAACACCCCTTCCACTTCGGCGGTGATATCCGGATTGCGGGTCAGCAGCGAGAAGTCGGTGTAGATCTTGGCGGTCTTCTCGTTGAAGTTGCCGGTGCCGATATGGGCGTAGCGCACCGC
>NZ_QAJD01000185.1:0-1249 GCF_003061465.1 Aeromonas sp. HMWF017 | reverse complement strand
CGCCCCGAGAACGAAGAGCAGACGGCTCTTCAGTTCACTCAGACCACCCTGTGCTTTAACATCCAATCCTGGTTTCTTAGCCATTGTACTGATTATTCCTCGATTTTACCGCCAGCGGCCTCGATGGCTGCGCGTGCACCTTTGGTGACGGACAGACCACGAACGGTCACAGCACGGTCAATGTTGCCTGACAGAACAACTTTAGCGAACACGATGTTCTTAGTAACAACACCGGCTTGCTTCAGAGTGCTCAGGTCGACCACATCACCTTCTACCAGGGCGATTTCGTTCAGACGCACTTCGGCAGAAACCAAAGATTTGCGAGAGAAGAAACCGAACTTCGGCAGACGGATTTTCAAAGGCATCTGGCCGCCTTCGAAACCGTTGCGGACTTTACCGCCACCGGAACGAGAGGTTTGGCCTTTAACACCACGACCACCAGTCTTGCCCAGGCCGGAGCCGATACCACGACCACGACGTTGTTTTTCAGGCTTGGAACCAGCGGCCGGAGACAGAGTGTTCAGACGCATGCTTAGCCCTCCACCTTAACCATGTAATAAACCTGGTTGATCATACCGCGTACGCAAGGAGTATCTTCCAGCTCAACGGTGTGACCAATGCGACGCAGACCCAGACCACGCAGAGTCGCCTTGTGCTTTGGCAGACGGCCGATAGAGCTGCGAGTTTGAGTTACTTTTACAGTGTTAGCCATGTCGCATTACCCCAGAATTTCTTCAACGCGCAGACCACGCTTGGCAGCGATCTGTTCCGGTGATTGACCGTGAACCAGAGCGTCTACAGTAGCGCGAACAACGTTGATTGGGTTGGTGGAACCGTAGGTCTTGGCCAGCACGTTGTGGATACCGGCAACTTCCAGAACAGCACGCATAGCGCCGCCTGCAATAATACCAGTACCTTGGGAGGCCGGCTTCATGAACACGGTGGAGCCAGAGTGAACACCACGCACCGGGTGGTGCAGAGTGCCGTTGTTCAGCTCAACCTTGTTCAGGTTACGCTTAGCCTGTTCCATTGCTTTTTGAATAGCAGCCGGAACTTCACGGGCTTTACCGTAACCGTAACCTACACGGCCGTTACCATCACCCACCACGGTCAACGCGGTGAAGGACATGATACGACCACCTTTAACAGTTTTCGAAACACGGTTTACTGCAATGAGCTTTTCTTGCAGTTCGCCGGCTTGAGATTCGACTTTAGCCATCTTCGACTCCTAGCTTAGAACTGAAGACCA
>NZ_QAJD01000052.1:0-9522 GCF_003061465.1 Aeromonas sp. HMWF017 | reverse complement strand
AAAAACATGTCTTTGGTCGAAGAACAGGTTCAAGCGGGGGCAGCCGTCGCCTCCTCGTCCTCCCTGCTGGACGAAATCATGGCGCAGGCTCGCATCACGCCGGTGGATGAGGGTTACAGCGTCGCCAAGCAGGGCGTTGCAGCCCTGATCGCCAATATTCTGGATAGCGGTTCCACTGCAGAGCCGGTCAACAAGGCGCTGGTTGACAGCATGATTGTCGAGCTCGACAAGAAGCTGAGCAAGCAGATGGACGTCATCCTGCACGCCAAAGAGCTGCAGGAGATGGAGTCCTCCTGGCGCTCCCTGAAGCTCTTGGTGGATCGCACCGATTTTCGCGAGAACATCAAGATCCAGGTGCTGCACGCCACCAAGGAAGAGCTGCTGGAAGATTTCGAGTTCTCGCCCGAGATCACCCAGTCCGGTCTCTACAAGCATGTCTATTCAACCGGCTACGGTCAGTTCGGCGGTCAGCCGATCGGTGCCGTGATCGGTGACTACGCCTTTACCCACAGCTCGCCTGACATCAAGCTGATGCAGTATGTCAGTGCCGTCGGTGCCATGGCCCACGCCCCCTTCATCTCCTCTGTCGCCCCCGCCTTCTTTGGCGTTGACAGCTTCACCGATCTGCCCTCCATCAAGGATCTGAAATCGGTGTTCGAAGGACCGGCTTACACCAAATGGCGTTCCCTGCGTGAATCGGAAGATTCCCGCTATCTGGGTCTGACTGCGCCGCGTTTCCTGGCCCGTCTGCCCTACGATCCGACCGAGAACCCCATCAAGGGCTTCAACTACAAGGAAGATATCAGCTCGGATCACGACCACTACCTGTGGGGCAATACTGCCTATCTGATGGGCACTTCCCTGACCGACAGCTTTGCCAAGTACCGCTGGTGCCCGAACATCATCGGCCCGCAGAGCGGTGGTGCCATCCACGATCTGCCGGTGCACGTCTATGAGGCGATGGGCCAGCTGCAGGCGAAGATTCCGACCGAGGTGCTCATCACCGACCGTCGCGAGTATGAGCTCTCCGAAGAGGGGTTCATCACCCTGACCATGCGCAAGGACAGCGACAACGCCGCCTTCTTCTCTGCCAACTCGGTACAAAAGCCCAAGGTGTTCCCCAACACCAAAGAGGGCAAAGAGGCGGAGACCAACTACAAGCTGGGTACCCAGCTGCCCTACATGTTCATCATCAACCGTCTGGCGCACTACATCAAAGTGCTGCAGCGCGAGCAGATCGGCTCCTGGAAGGAACGTCAGGATCTGGAGCGCGAGCTGAACGGCTGGATCAAGCAGTACGTTGCCGATCAGGAGAACCCGCCAGCAGACGTGCGCAGCCGTCGTCCCCTGCGTGCAGCCCAGATCAAGGTGCTGGATGTGGAAGGCGAGCCGGGCTGGTATCAGGTCGCCATGGCCGTGCGCCCGCACTTCAAGTACATGGGGGCGAGCTTCGAGCTCTCTCTGGTAGGTCGACTGGACAAGGAATAATGACCGATGCCGTATCTCTCTTCCTGGGATAGAGGAAATACGGCCAGTCTGTTTGATCGCATCAGGGGGGAGGGGCAGAGCCCTTCTTCCCGTTCGGAAATTGATGAACTGGTTGAGTCTGTCAAACGGCAGCTCGAGCAGATCCTCAACACCCGTCCCGGCAATTGCCGCAGTGCCCCTGATCTTGGCGTCATTGATCTCAATGATGCCACCCAGGGTAGTGCGGACATCAAAGGACGGATCCGCGAGGCGATCCGGCAATGCATCCGTCGTTATGAACCGCGGATCATTCATGTGGATGTCCGTTCACCCGACCATCAGGCGAGTCCGCTTGAGATGTCGTTTCAGGTGACGGCCCATGTGCGGCTGGAGCATATCGAGCAAGTTACCTCGTTCAACGTCCATATGGACAGTCACCGTCACTACCGCATGGTCTGATCAATGTCGCTGGAACATTACTTCAGGGATGAGTTGGCTTTTTTGCGCCTGCAAGGGCGCGAATTTGCCGATAGCTATCCCGAACTCACCCGCTTTTTGTCGGAGCAGAATACCGACCCTGATGTGGAACGCCTGCTGGAAGGCTTTGCGTTTCTTACGGGCAACCTGCGCGCCAAAATCGAGGACGAGTTCCCAGAGCTGACCCACGGTCTGCTCAATATGCTCTGGCCGAACTATCTGCGACCCGTCCCCAGCATGACCATCATGCAGTTTTCGGTCATTCCGGGTGCCATTGCCCAACCGGCACTGGTCAGGCAGGGTTGCCAGCTGGACAGTTTGCCAATCGACGGCGTGACCTGCCATTTTCAGACCTGTCACGATGCCTGGGTCTATCCGGCCGAAATGCGCCAGATAACGGCGCAAAGTGGCAACGATCTCTCTACAATCTCGCTCGATATTGCGCTGCATGCACCCCTGCCACTTAGCGAATTGCAACTGGACAAGCTGCGCTTTTTCCTCGGTGGCGACAGCTACACCGCGTATGAGCTCTACTTCTGGCTCTCCAACCAGCTCTCCCATATCGAGCTGGAGATCGACGGCAAGCGCTTTCGTCAGGAGGCCAAGGCACTCAAATCGGTCGGCTTCGAGCGCGACGATGCGCTGCTGCCCTATCCGAATAATGTCTATTCCGGCTACCGGATCCTGCAAGAGTATTTCTGCTTTCCGGAGAGCTTTCTCTTCTTCGAACTCTCCGGTGGTGAGTGGCCCAAACAGCCGCTGCCGGTGAGTGAATTCAAAATCCATTTCTGTTTCGACCGGCCCTTGCCGGCGGAACTCAAGATCCGTCCAGACTCTTTCATGCTCAACTGCGTGCCGGCTATCAATCTGTTCCAGCACGACAGCGAGCCGGTCAATCTCAACGGCCGTCAGGCGGAATACCCGCTCAAGGCGAGCTATCGCTATGCCGATAGTTTCGAAATTTTCTCGGTGGATCAGGTTGAAGGCTGGGTTGAGGGCAATATGGGCCGCTCCCGCGGTACGCCACGCATTTATCAGCCGTTCGAAAGTTTTCAGCATCAGATTGAGCGGGCCAAACAGCGGCTGGCGCTCTATTACCGGGTGCGGGTCAGGGAGTCGGTGAGTGGTGATGGCTTCGAGCACAGTCTGTCGTTTGTGCGGGGGGATGAAACCACTACGGTCGATCTGGATGAATCCATCTCGGTGACGCTCACCTGCACCAACCGTTCCCGCGCCGCCCGCCTCAAGGTGGGCAGTATCTGCGTACCGACCGGCAGTTCACCGTCGTTTGCTACCTTCCGCAACCTGATCCGGCCGACCCGGCCGCTGCGTCCGGCACTGGATGGCAGCCTGCACTGGACCCTGATTTCCAACCTGTCGCTCAACTATGTCTCTCTGTTGCGCCGGGATGCCCTGGTGCAGGTGCTGCGTACCTATGACTTTCCCGCTTTGCACGACAAGCAGGCAGAGCAGGCGTCGCGCAAGCGGCTGGCGGGGATCGAGGAGATCGAGACCAAGCCGGTGGACAGGCTGGTGCGCGGCATGCCGGTGCGGGGGCTCAAGTCGGCGCTCTCCATCCGCCAATCCGCCTTTGGCAGCGAAGGGGAGCTCTATCTCTTCAGCACAGTGCTGGCCCACTTCTTCTCGCTCTATGCCAGCGTCAACGCTTTCCACCTGCTTGAGGTGGTCAATCTCGATAACAAGGAGCGCTATCAGTGGCCAGTCCAGATCGGTCAGCACTCCCTGATGTGAGTGCCGCCAACGAGGCGCCCCGTTTCAATTTCTTCCAGCTGGTTGAGCTGCTCAACCGGCTGGACGGTGCCGATCAGGAGCGTGGTCTCGACCACCTGCCGAGTGACGAAAATATTCGTTTCAAGGCGACTGCATCACTGGGGTTTCCCACCAGCGACGTGCTGCAAATTGGTCGTGACGAGAAAGGGCGTCACGAACTGGAAGTGGCCTTTCTGGGTCTGCACGGTAGTCAGTCGCCGATGCCGGGGTATTACCTCGACTCGCTGGCGTGGGAGTACGCCCAGGGTGAACAAAAGCTCGGCCTTTTCCTGGATTTCTTCCACCACCGCCTGCTGACCCTGCTGCACCGGATCTGGCGCAAGTATCGCTACCACGTCCGTTTTCAGGATGACGGTGAGGATGGGTTCTCCCGTCTGATGTTTGCGTTGGTGGGGCTTGGCAACGATGCCGTCTGTCAGAGTTTGCCGGTCAACCGCGCCAAGATGCTCTCCTATGCGGGCATGCTGGCCAGCCCCAGCCGCTCTCCCGAGGTGGTCGCTGGTCTCGTGGCCCACTGCTTCGATCTGGCGGATGTGGAAGTGAGTGCCTGGCAGTGGCGCAAGGTGCCGATCCATCCGGAGCAGCAAAACCGCCTGGGCGGTGCTTGCGCCACTCTGGGGCACGACTTCGTCATCGGTGACAAGGTCAATGATTGTGCCGGCAAGTTTTTATTGAAAATCAATGATCTGAGTTTTAGCCAGTTTCTCGGATTTCTCCCGAACGGGGAGCATTTCCACGCCCTGGTGACCTTTGTCTCCTTCATCTTGCGCGATCAGCTGGCCTGGGATCTGCGGCTTGGCTTCGGTCAGGAGCAGGCCAAGGGGCTGAGATTGGGGGAGGAGCAGAGTGCCCGTCTGGGGTGGAGTACCTTTCTCGGCCAACCGCCGAGTGACCCGTTCGTGACAATCTGTGTACAGGAATAAGCACAGAAATTCAGTGTAGGAATACGTGCAGGAGTGAATGTGGACGACTTTAACCAGCAACTATCTCTGGTGGTGCTCAACAGCGAGCAGCTCGACGGCAGCCAGCAGGTGCAATATCGCTTCGACGAGATGGGGGGAACATTGGGCTCCTCCGAACAGGATGACTGGCAACTGCGAGACAGGTTGGGGGCGGTGATGCCAGCCCATGCCCGCGTCGAGCTCAATGACGGTCGTTTCTGCCTGTGCGATCTCAGCGGCCAGACCTACATCAATGGTGCCACCTCGCCCATCGGGCGGGCTCGCAAGGTCAACCTCGAGCAGGGTGACGAGCTGATTGTCGGCCCTTTTCGCCTGAGAGCCTATCTCGGTGCCATCTCCCCCGAGCAGAGTTTGCAGCAGGTGCTGGGTAACCGTCCGACCGAGCAGCTTGATGAGTGGCTGGCCAGCGATCCTCACCACACCCAGACCCTGGATGACCCACAGGCCTTGGGGGTCGACCCCCTGCTGGCATTGCAGCAGGAGCGTGCGGCCCCAAGTCCGTTGGTGGATGCTCGCCTGCAGGCTCAACCGCAGTTTCAACCGGATATGGACACCGTATCCTTCGCTCCATTTTCAGCCGTCGAGAACACCATGAACCAAGAATTTCTGGATATGCCCACCATCGAGAACCACCCCGACTTCCAGCCACTGGAGGGCGTTGATCACGTCGCCCTGACTCCGCTGATGCGTGGTCTTGGCCAGCCGTTGCAGCTGCAAGACACCCAGCAAGCCCACGACATGCTCGAAGAGATGGGCAAGACAGTGCGTGCCATGGTGGAGGGGTTGCTGCAACTGCAAAGCGATCAGGCTGCGCTGGCAGACAAGCACCTGCGCCCCATCGAGGACAACCCGCTGCGCCTTGGTCTCGATTATGACGAGACCCTGGCGGTGATGTTTGCCGAGCAGAAGAGCCCAGTGCACCTGACCGCGCCTGCTGCGGTAGCCGAGAGTCTTCGCAATGTACGCATTCACCACGTGGCGAACCAGCAGGCTATTGGCGCTGCGCTTGACAGTATCCTGCAAGCCTTCTCGCCCGAGGCGTTGCTCGGTCGTTTCGAGCACTACCGTCGTACCGGTACCCCGGGTGTGGCCGATGAAGGCTGGGCCTGGAACATGTACCAGCACTACTACCGCGAGCTCACCTCCGCCCGTCAGCAGGGGTTCGACAAGCTGTTCCATCAGGTTTACGCCCAGGCGTATGACCAGGCCGTGCGTCAGCAACAGGGACTTATTTGATGATACGTGCACTGTGGTTTGGGGCCTGTCTGCTGGCCCTGGCCGGTTGTACCACCATGGGCAAGATGGCCGATGTGGCCATGAACCCGGATATTCAGGTGGGGAGCAACGATGACCAGCCCTCCACCCTGGGGCTCAGCCTGTTGGCAGAGCCTGATGTCAACCCCAACGAGAGCGGGGAGGCGGCACCCATCGAGTTTCAGGTGGTGCTGCTGGCTGAAGATTCCAAGCTGCTCGCTACTGACTATGACCAGGTGACGGCGGATGTAGAGAAGGCCCTTGGCAAGAACTACCTGGATCATCAGGACTACACCCTGCTGCCCGGCCAGTTCAAATACCTGCCCCCCGTCAAGCTTGACGAGAAGACCCGTTACATCGGCGTGATTGCTCGGTACGCCGATCCGGACAGCGCCGAGTGGCGCAAGGTCATCAAGGTCAAGAGCAAGGGAACGGCCTATCAAATTCTGGTGCACCTGCGCCTGGATGAAGTGGAACTACAAAAAGAAGAAGAATAATCATGTCGAGTCGAAATCGGGTTATCTGGCGTGAAGGGCTCTTTATCAAGCCCCAGCACTTCCAGCAACAACAGAGACATTCAGATTACGCGCTGCACGCGCGTTTGAGCGCGCTGTCCGACTATTTCTACGGGTTGCAGTCGCTTTCCATCAACGAGGATTACCTCGGCTTTGGCCGCATCGCGCTGGTAGGGGCCACCGGTATTCTGCCGGACGGCACCGTCTTCAACATCCCGAACGATGATGTGCTGCCGACCCCGCTGGAGATCACCGATGCCTCGGTGGCCAACCAGAAGGTCTATCTGGCGCTGCCGCTCTCGGTGAGCGGGGTCAACGAGGTCAATCAGGGGGGGCAGGTCGCCACCCGGCTGCAGGCCCATCGCCACGACGTGCGCGATCTGCACAGTGAAGGGGGGGACGTGGTTTCCCTCGAAGTGGGTCGGGTCAGCTTGCGGTTGATGCTGGAGCGGGAAGATCGCAGTGCCTACGCCTCGCTCGCCATCGCCCGCATTCTGGACAAACGCCCGGATGGCGGTCTGGTGCTCGATCCCAACTTCATGCCTTGCAGTATCAGTGTCTCTGCCATTCCGACCCTCAAGCGCTTCCTCGGCGAATCGACTGGGTTGGTTGCCGAGCGGGCTCGCAGCCTCTCCCAGCGCATCGCGGCGCCGGGTCAGCAGGGGGTGGCCGATGTGGCCGAGTTCATGATGCTGCAACTGCTCAACCGGGCTCAGCCCCAGCTCTCCCATCTGGCGCGTCTTGGCACCCTGCACCCCGAGCGGTTGCACGAGGCGCTGGTGCAGCTCTGTGGCGAGTTGATGACCTTTACCGACGAGTCCCGTCTGCCCCCCGAGTTCCCCGCCTATCGTCATGACGATCAGCAGGTGAGCTTCGAGCCGGTGATGTTGGCCCTGCGTCAGGCGCTCAGTACCGTGCTGTCGCCACGTGCCGTCTCCATCCAGCTGCGTAAGCACCAGTACGGCGTCATGGTGGCCATGGTCAACGAGAGCGAGTTGATGCAGAGCGCCGATTTCGTGCTGGCAGTGCGTGCCCGCATGCCGCAGGAGCAGCTGCGCAAACAGTTGCTGCAGCAGACCAAGGTGGCGTCGAGCGACAAGATCCGCGAACTCATCAGCCTGCAGCTGCCAGGTATCCCGCTGTTGCCGCTGCCGGTGGCGCCGCGCCAGTTGCCCTATCACGCCGGTTACAGCTACTTCCAGCTCGACCGCCAGAGCCCTGCCTGGCAGATGCTGGCGGTCAGCAACACGCTCGCCTTCCACATTGCCGGCGATTTCCCCGAGCTCGACATGCAGCTCTGGGCCATCCGTAGCCAGTGATCGCATCAAGGAAACAAGCAGAGATGACCACGGACATTATCAACAACGAGCAACTGAGCGACCTGCTGTTCGATCACGCCGAGCAGCTGGACATGGATTCGGACTACTGGTTCCGCCTGCGTGGCCAGAGCATCAATCCGATGATCGATGCGGTGACCCCGCTGCTGGGGCTGGTGCAACGGGTACGGCTGCTGTCGCGCTACGATCGGGTGCCCGAGCTGTATCAGCGGGTGGTGACCGAGATCCAGGCCATCGAGCAGGAGTTGATGGCGCAGGGTTACGAAAACGGCGTCGTCCTCTCGTTTCGCTACATCCTCTGCACTTTTATCGATGAGGCGGTGATGGGCCGCGACTGGGGCAGCCAGAGCGAATGGTCCCAACACTCCCTGCTGGCCAGGTTTCACAACGAGACCTGGGGCGGCGAGAAGGTGTTCGTGCTGCTGGCGCGTCTGCAGGAAGATCCGGTGCGCTATCGCGACATTCTGGAGTTCATCTATCTCTGCCTGTGCCTCGGTTTTGAGGGGCGCTACAAGGTGATGAGCCAGGGGCGTGACGAGTTCGAACGCATCGTCAAGCAACTGCACAAGCAACTGTCACTTGAAAGTGGCGGTGAGGCACCCAGCGTGTTTCATCTCGATCTCGGTCAGCAGGCGTCTCGCTACCAGCTGCGCAAGCAAGTCTCCCTGCGCACCCTGTTTATGGGCGGCGCGCTGATCCTGGCCATCATCTTTGGCCTCTATCACTACCAACTCAATAACCAGACCCAGGACGTACTGCGTCAACTGGGCGAATTATTAAAATAAATACTTAAGGAGAGCACGCCTTGATTCGTATAGAGCTACCGGTACTGGTGGAAAGACTTAACCCCATCTGTCGTCACATGCTGGAGGAGGCTGCGGCCCTCTGTGTCAATCATCAGGGCGCCGAGATCCGCATCGAGCACCTGCTGCTGAAAATGCTGGATACCCCCCTCAGCGATGTGCGCCAGATCCTCAAACGGGCCGAGGTCGAGGTTGAGGAGTTAAAGATCCTGCTGCAACCCTCGGCGGCCGATAACGGTTATGGTCAGGGTTATCCCTCCTTCTCGCCGCTGTTGGTGGAGTGGCTGCAAGACAGCTGGCTGCTCGCCTCTGCCGAGCTGCAACATGGCCAACTGCGCAGCGGCGTCATGCTGCTGGTGCTGCTGATGACCCCCCAGCGTTACCTGCCGGGGTCGGTGACGCGTTTGCTTGCCAACATCAATCGCGAGCTGCTGCGCCAGCAGTTCGACGAGTGGGTCAAAGAGTCTGCCGAGACCCAAGTTACCGTTTCTGCCAACGGCACAGCTACTCAGGCTGCATTGCCCGCCGATGCCAGCCTGTTGGCCCGCTTTACCGTCAACGTCACCGAGCAGGCCCGTCAGGGAACCCTGGATCCGGTGCTTTGCCGGGATCACGAGATCGATCTGATGATCGACATCCTCTCCCGTCGCCGCAAAAACAACCCCATAGTCGTGGGGGAGGCGGGCGTCGGTAAAAGTGCCCTTATCGAGGGGCTGGCCCTGCGCATCATCGCGGGTCAGGTGCCGGAAAAATTGCGCGATGTGGAGCTGATGACCCTGGATCTCGGCGCCATGCAGGCCGGTGCCTCGGTCAAGGGGGAGTTCGAGAAGCGCTTCAAGGGGGTGATGCAGGAGGTCAAGGACGCCGTGCGACCTGTCATCCTCTTTATCGATGAGGCCCACACCCTGATCGGGGC
>NZ_QAJD01000184.1:0-6077 GCF_003061465.1 Aeromonas sp. HMWF017 | reverse complement strand
GGGTAAGCGATGGCTAACTTTGCCTACAAGGGGCGTGACAGCCAGGGTAACGCGACCAGTGGCGTGGTCGAAGCGGCCAACGAGATGGCGGCCGCCGAGCAGCTGATGCGCCGCGGCGTGATGCCCACCGAGCTCAAACCGGGCAAGGCCAAATCCGCTGCCATCGACTGGTCACTGTTGCTGGAAGGGGGCGTCAAGCTGGACGAGCTGGTGATCTTCAGCCGCCAGATGTATGCCCTGACCCGGGCCGGGATCCCGATCCTGCGCGCCATTGCCGGGCTGGAGGAGAGCACTCACAGCAAGCCGCTCAAGCGGGCGTTGCACTCGCTGGGGGAAGATCTCGGCAATGGTCGCCCGCTCTCCAGCTCGATGCAGGCGCACCCCAAGGTATTCAGCAGCCTGTTTGTAGCCATCATCCATGTGGGTGAGAACACAGGTCAGCTGGAAGAGGCCTTCTTGCAGCTCGCCAACTATTTCGAGCTGGAGCTGGAGACCCGCAAGCGGATCAAGACCGCCATGCGCTACCCCAGCTTCGTGATGATCGCCATCGGTATCGCCATGGTGATCCTCAATATCATGGTGATCCCGGTGTTTGCCGGCATGTTCGCCAAGTTCGGGGTGGAGTTGCCGCTGGCGACCCGCATTCTGCTCGCCACCTCGCACTTTTTTGTCAACTATTGGTGGCTGCTGCTCGCCATTCTGGCGGGGATGGTGTTCGGCTGGCGCCGCTGGGTCGCCACCACCAAGGGCAAGCTGACCTGGCACCGCTGGCAGCTCAAGTTGCCGATCGTCGGCACCATCATAGAGCGCTCCCTGCTGGCCCGTTTTGCCCGTAGTTTTTCCATGATGCTCAAGGCAGGGGTGCCGCTGAACACGGCGCTGACCCTGGTGGCCGATGCAGTGGATAACGCCTGGATGGCGGGGCGGGTACGGGATATGCGCGCCGGTATCGAGCGGGGCGAGAGCCTGCTTCGCACTGCCAGCAGCAGCGGCCTGTTCACCCCGCTGGTGATGCAGATGATCGCCGTGGGGGAGGAGACAGGTCAGGTCGATGACCTGCTGCACGAAGCGGCCGAGTATTACGAGCGCGAGGTGGATTATGACCTCAAGAGTCTCACCGCCCGCATCGAGCCGATCCTGATCGGGATCGTGGCGGTGATGGTGCTGATCCTGGCACTGGGTATCTTCACCCCCATGTGGGACATGATGCGCGCAGTTCGCGGCAAGTAACTCGGCATCTTCACGCTTGAGTGGTGGGACATGATGCGAGCCGTAAGAGGCAAGTGAGCGGTGGAGTCGAGGGCTGGATGAACAGACAGACGCAGCAGGATGATCGCTGGCTGACCGGATATCGGCGGATCGCCGTGATCATCCTGTTGATGGTGATTGTTGCTACGTTGGTGCGTAGCTATCAGGGCCACCGGGAAGAGGCGCAGCAGCTCACTCTCACCTTGCTGGGGGAGCAATTTGCCGAGCGGGCACAGCGTTTGCACGGCATTTGGCTCGATGAGCGGCGTCCGCAGACTCTGCATGTCGCTGGCAAGGGGTGGCAGTTTGACACCCGGGGTTGGCCCCTGGGGCTGGTGCCGCTGCAATCCCCTTCGGAAAATTGCCGTCAGTTGTGGCTGGCACTGATGGGTGAGACGAAGGGGGGCATGCCTCCCCTGCAGGTTCTGGCCCGCCCCGATGGCAGTGGTTGCGAGATGGGGTGGGATGGTTATTGGCTGGTTTATCAGTTTTCTGACGGGCGGGTGATGAAAAAGCCTTGAATGAAACTAATCATATGACCCAGCTACATGATTTTTTTGGGCCTGCATGAAATAATGTGGGGCATTACGGAGGGAGCATGACAATGAAACCAATGGCACCAACAATGCCGGAAAACGGGATGAGGAGAGGGGCCGCCGGCTTCTCCCTCATTGAGCTGGTGATCGTTATCGTGATCCTGGGGATCCTGGCGGTGACTGCACTGCCGCGCTTTCTCGATGTGACTGACGAAGCGAAGAAGGCCAGCGTGGAAGGGGTCTCTGGCGGTTTTGCTACCGGCGTTTCGCTGGTGCGGGCGCAATGGGAGGCGGAAGGTCGCGCCAAACAGGACAGCCTCAATACCGTGCTCTATGACGGTAGTCGCTTCTATCTGACCACACCGACCGAGACCCAGATCAGTAACGGCGAGCTGTCGCCGGGCTATCCCATGGATACCGTTGCCAGTGGTAATCCCGATGTGGATCCGGCCAATCTGACCGCAGAACGTTGTCTCAATATTTGGGAGGGGTTACTGCAAAACCCGCCCAAGGCTACGGCCAGCTTCAATGAAGTGCGCGGTAGCGGCAATGACCTGAAATACTATGCCACAGTGAGCAGTAATGGACTGGATTCGGTCTGCCGTTACTATTTGGTCAATAGTTTGAGTAAGGGCAGTGATGGCAAGTATCAGGATCCGCAAGGCAAGACTGATGCATTTATGAGTTTCAGTTACCGCCCGGCATCCGGTCAGGTGACCACAAATATTAATTAACAGAGGAAAGTGAAATGAAAAAACAGGCGGGTTTTACCCTGATCGAACTGGTTATCGTGATCATCATTCTGGGTATTCTGGCGGTCACTGCTGCACCCAAGTTCCTGAATCTGCAGGATGATGCTCGTTATTCTGCCGCCCAAGGCGTGCAGGCTGCACTGCAGAGCAGTTCTCAAATGATCTATAGCAAGGCTGCTATTGCTGGTCTGGAGAATACAGCTTCAGGAGCAACCGTATCTGTGGCAATCAGCACTACAGATACTGTGAAAACTAACTATGGCTATCCAGTAACAGATGAAGTTGCCAAAACCGTAACTCTGGATGGATGGTCAGAAGTATCTGGCAGCAAAGGCACCTTCCGTGCAGCAAGTGCACAAGATGACAAGTGTGACGTTACTTACGCTAATACTTTGACCAGCAATACCAATCGACCAACGATTTCTATCAACACTGCGTGTAATTGATTGATGTCCGAGCGAGGCTTCGGCCTCGCTTTCTCTTTTCCCTGATGAGAAAACCCATGCCTGCAACCAAGGGCTTTACCCTGATTGAACTGGTACTGGTGATCCTGTTACTCGGGATTCTGGCCGCCTTTGCCGTGCCAAAATGGCTGGGCAAAGGCGGCTTTGAAACTCAAACCGTGCGTGACGAACTGCTGACCCGGCTGCGGCTGGTACAGACTGTCAATATGCACGAACCGGCCAATCGTTGTACCTCACTGCGGGTTGACGCGGGCCAGTTTGGCCACAGCACGCTCTCCCCTTGTGGCGATCCTGCGGCTATATCGAGCTGGAACGCTAATCAGTTCACCCGTGGTCGTCCGGTGACCCTGTCAGCCGGGATCTCCATCTCCTCGAACAAGGGCACGCCTCCTTTTGTTATCCGCTTTGATCAGATGGGCCGCCCGCTCGGTAGCTGCGTCGGTGGCTGCGAGCTACAAGTCACCGATGGCCGCGAGAGTGGCCGTATCAAGATTGAATCCGAGGGGTTTATCCATGAGATCCCTTAAACGCGGTTTTACGCTGATTGAGCTGATCGTTGGCATAGTGCTGCTGGCGGTGGCCTTGACTGGCATACTGGGGTTGCTTATCAATCAGTCGCCGCAGGCGGTAGACCCGGTGCAGCAGGTACGCGCCGCCCAGCTGGCCCAGCGCCTCTCCGGCGAGATCTTGCAAAAGTCGTTTGATGAAAAGTCGGATCATAATGGTGGTCGTTATCGTTGTGGCGAGACCTTCAATGGCCAATTTTATGGGGATTGCAGTTGCCCTGTCGGTGTGACCTGTACCCAGAATCCTCCTGCTCCGGCGATTGCGGGTTGGCAGCCCAGCCAGTATGGCCCGGATGGTGGTGAACGGGAGCCCTATACCTTTAATGATGTGGATGATTATCAGACCAGCGTCATTTGTGCCAAGGGATGGGCTGAGGTTAACTGCTTGAACAGTGACTGGATTGAGGCGACATTCTTTACTCAAGCCGATTCCAAGGTCGCAAGCGATGAATATCGCAACTACCAGGTCAGGATCGCCGTGACGCCGGATGACCTGTTTGGCAGCCCGGGTCTTAAGGCAGAGTCTATCGGCAAGCGAGTTCTGTTGCAGGTGAAGCTGCCGGATGGGAGTGTGCTCGACTTCTCCTTCTATCGGGGGAACTACTGATGGAACGCTCCTGCTTGTCTATCCGAATGTTTGCTCCTGCTGCTACTTCCGACGTCCGATTACGCTTGGCTGCTAATCGAACCTACCGCAAGCCTCGGGGTAACAGTGGCTTTACTCTGGTCGAGCTGGTGATGGTCATCCTGTTGCTCGGGATTATGGCGACCTTTACCAGCCAGTTTATCGGAATCGGCACCCAGATTTATGGCGATGCCAGTAGCCGTGAACAGTTGATGAGTGATGCCCGTTTCGCCATGGAGCGACTTAACCGCGAACTGCGCGATGCGGTGCCGGGATCGGAGCGCATTGAAGATCAGAATGGTAACTGGCTGGACCAAGGCCCCTGTCTGCGGTTCTGGCCCATCAGCAACTCGGGGCGCTATCTTGCCCTCAATCGCCCGTCTGGCGCCTCGTCCACACTTGAGCTGGTAATGGTTGCGCCTCCTGTTGCAGTTGAGCCGGTAAGCGACTGGTTAGTGGTGTTTCCCCAACCCGTTTCCAGCGGTACGCAGTCGATATGGGACCGCTGTGATTATGGTCGTTGCGTGGCGCAAGTTGAGGCTGTGGGTCCGGTGATCTCTGGAGCCCAATCAATCGGGTATAGCGGTGCGCTGCTGGATGGTACATCTCCCGGCATGAGAGCGTATTTTGCTCGCGAGCAGGTGCGTTACTGCGTATCTGGAGGGGCGCTATACCGAACCAGTGCAGGGATCAGTGCCGCTGGCAGCACTTTACCGCTAGGAGTCCTGATGGCCGAGTCACTTCGGCCTGGCAATGTCTTCTATCGTGAAACCTCGGCGTTTAACGCTGAAGGGGAGTTTGGTATGCGTTTTGTGTTCGAGCGCAAGGGGGAGTCGGTCACCTTTAACCACAAGATAGAGGTGTTCAATGTGCCCTGATCCACAGGCTTTCGGACGGATGCGAGGCAGTGCCTTGATGATCGCCCTGTTTGTGATCGTGGTGATGGCGCTGCTGGCGGCTGCCATGGGGCGTTTTCTGGTCGATAGCGGCGAAAAAAATACGGTGGAGGTGCGCAGCGTGCGTGCCCTGCTGGCCGCCCAGAGCGGGCTGGAGATTGCTCTATATCAGCTATTCCCTAACAGACCGGCTGTATCATCACCTAATCGTTGTGGTCTGGTACTTGCCACACAGCAGTTTAATGACAACATCGGTTTGGCTGGTTGTCAGGTTGTGGTTAGCTGCCGGGAGGTACCGGTGACCTATAACAACCAGAGCAACACGGGCTACCGGCTCGAGAGTGTCAGCACCTGTGGCAGCTCGGACCTTAACAGTGCCAACCCTGATTTTGCCGTGAGCCGAACCCTGATGGTCGAAGCTTATGATGGAGGAACTCCCTGATGCGCAATTTATGGATCGTCGCAGCCGTGTGGCTGTTTAGTGGCGCAGCAGGGGCCTTTCAAACTATCAATAATGGGACAACGTTTCCTGCTGTTGTACAAGGCCATGGTGGCACGAGTAATGGCTGGTGTGGGTGGTGGGGAAATAACTACTCCACTCTCACCATGAATGGCAGCGCCAAGATAACCGGCACAGAGGGGCGAACCCTAAATTTCTGTTATTCCAACCAAAATGCGGGAATGCCTGTTGATAGCTGTGATAACAGCAATGGCAGTAGAAGACTATGTACGATTACACCCGATACGATTCAGGGTCTATCCACTAGTGGGGGTAACGCATTTTTAGCTGGGAATGGTAGTAGTGGCGGAGTCCCTTTCTGTAGTGCAGGGCAGGCTATCAGTTTAGGCAGTGCAAGTCAGTATCAGTTCTCCAGCCTCTCTTTGTATAGCAGTTGCACCGTGACCTTCTCCTCAGCTCGCACCGAATATCGGATCCAGAAGATAGAGGCTGGCAATGGTGCCAAGCTGATTTTGCCTAGTGGAGACTAC
>NZ_QAJD01000051.1:4423-12394 GCF_003061465.1 Aeromonas sp. HMWF017 | reverse complement strand
GCGGTGATCTGATAATTCCAGACGAATTACAAGGATTTCAAGGCGGGGTATTTGGCGGGTAATGTGAGATTACTCACTGAAAATTAAGCGCTATTTAGAAAAATAAAAGGGGCCTGTACGGCCCCTTTTGCTCATGCTCAAATGCGGAACATGCCGACCTGATTGCTCAGTTCACCCGAAATATTTTTAAGTTGTTCAGAGAGATGGCGTGAGCTGTCTGCATCCACTGCCAGTTCGTCCGAGACATCTTTCACTGCCTGAATGTTGCGACTTACTTCGTCGGTGACGGCCCGCTGCTCTTCAGCCGCGCTGGAGATCTGGGTCGCCATGTCGGAGATCTGGTTGATCGAGGTGGTGATCTGCTCCAGCGCATGGGTGGCGTTGTTGGCGTCATCCACGCTGTTCTGGGCCAGCAGTTGGCCTTCGTGCATGGTGCTGACCGCCCCCTGGGTATTGCGTTGCAGGGTTTCGATCATATTGCGGATTTCGACGGTGGAGCTGTGGGTACGCTGTGACAAGACGCGCACCTCGTCGGCTACCACTGCAAAGCCGCGACCCTGTTCACCGGCACGGGCCGCTTCGATGGCGGCGTTGAGTGCCAGCAGGTTGGTCTGCTCGGCGATGCCCTGAATGGTGGAGAGGATGGTGTTGATCTCCTGAGCGTTTTTCTCCAGTTCCTGAATGATGTTGGAGGCCTGTTCCACCTGGGTGGCCAGATCGGTGATGGAGCGCTGGTTGCGGGCAATCACCTGCTTGCCATGCTCGCAACTGCTGGAGGAGCTGCGGGCCGCTTCGGCGGTCTGCTCGGCGTTGCTGGCGACCTCGACCGCGGTGGCCGACATCTCGTGTACCGCAGTGGCGATCTGGGAGATCTCGTTTTGCTGGCGTGCCAGCCCCTGATTGGCCTTCTCCGCCATGCTGTGGGAGGACTTGGCCTGCTGGTTGAGTTGGCCGGAGGAGTTGGAGATATCCTGCACCATCACATGGATCCGCTCGATGAAGGTGTTGACGTGTTTGGCAACCGCGCCTACTTCATCCTCACGTTCAATCTTGATGCGGCGAGTCAGATCGCCGTTGCCACGGGAGAGATCGGCAATCGCTTCGCCCAGGGTTTTCAGAGGGGCCAGCGAGCCGTTGATGGCTACATAGGAGAAGCCTGCCACGATCAGTATGGTGATAAGCCCCTGAATGAAAGAGGAGGTAACCATGCGGCGTACCGACTGGTAGGCGATCTCTTCATCCACCATCATGCCGTAATACCAGTTGGTATTGGGAATGGCATTAAAGTCGTAGACCTCTTTCTTGCCGCTGATCACCAGCTCGTTGATCATGCCGTCATGGGCGACCTGATTGATGTAGGCAGCAGTCAGTTCCGGTGCCAGAGCGGTAGCGGATTTCAGGCTCAGGGAGGCATCGGGGTGCGCGATGATGGTGCCATTGCTGTCCACCAGCATGGCGTAGGTGCCCTCGGTGGTGACCGCCAGAATGTCCGAGATCAGTGAGCTGATGGAGACGTCACCGGCGATGACTCCCTGGGTGTTGCCACGCTGGAACGGCTCGGCAATGGTGACAATCAGCTGGCCGGTGGAGATGTCGGCATAGGGGGCTGTAATGACCAGCTTGCCTGCGGCGGCCGCGTCCTTGTACCAGGGGCGTTGACGTGGGTCATAACCGGCGGGCAAATCGGTTGGTTTGCTCTGGATCATCTTGCCGTCTGCGGTACCGGCATAGACCAGGTCGAAGCCACCGGCATTCATGGACTGGGCCAGATGACTGATGGGCTCGTCTTCTTTGGCGAATGCTTCCTTGGTGGTGCTGACCATGCTGATCCGGGAGTCGACCCAGCGGGAGATCCCCTTGACGTTGGCCATGGAGCTTTCGTCGATGATGTTCCAGACCAGTCGCTGGGTCTCGCTGCGCAGTTGCGAGGTGTTGTACCAGACCTGCAGGCAGGTGATCACCAGAATGATGACCCCGATAGCCAGGACAAGCTTGTTTTTAATGGATAAGTTCATAGTTACATCCTTGTGAGCGTCAGTCTGAAGTGTGTGTGGAATCTAGTTATTGTTATGAGCCTCTGTTTATCGGCTGAAGTTGAACTCTTTGTATCCCGGTCAGCTATTTAAAGTTAGTGCCTAAATCAGTGGTTATCCATGCGCGTATCGCCCCCTCACTGCGTCAGAAAACGATCTGGTCGATTGGTGAAGATTCCATCGACCCCCATGCTAGAGAGCGTTTCATAATCTTCTGGATAATCAACGGTATAAACCAGAACTTTGAGTCCACGGCGATGTGCATCATCGACCAGCGCGGCGTCGATGAAATCAACATCGCAATTGATGGACCAGCCCCCCAGCTCGTCGGCAAACTGCGCCAGGTTGAGCGGCAGGTTGGCGGTCAGGGCTCCGATCCGGATATCGGGCCGCAAGGCGGTAAATCGGGCCAGCTCCGGGTGATGGAAGGAGGAGACCACCCACTGGCCGGGAGTAAAGCCCAGCTCGGCCTCTGCCCGTCGGGTCAGGGTTGCCACCGCATCGGCGGTATGAGCCCCCTTGAGCTCGATATGCAGCTCGCAGCGTCCGGCGATGATCTCCATCACCTGCCACAGGGTCGGGATCACCTCTCCTTCACCAGCATCGAGCTGCTCCAGATAGGAGCGGGATTGCTCGGTCAGCACCCCCTTGCCGTTGGTGCAACGCTCCAGCCGCCGGTCGTGAAAGACCCACAACTCGCCATCGGCCGTCTGTACGTCGATCTCGATAGCTGATGCTCCTAACTCCAGCGCTTTGGTCATCGCCTTGAGGGTGTTTTCCGGTGCCAGACCGCTGGCGCCACGATGGGCAATAATCTGCATGTTCTGCTCCTTTTAACTCGCGGATCAGCCGCGGCTCAGGTGAATGTCGATCTGTTGATGGGGCAGGGTAAGTCCCTGCTGCTGCATCTTCTCCAGCACCAGCGAGTGAACCTCGTGAGTGATGGGCATCCGGTGATCCATGTTGTTGACGTAGAGGCGGATCTCGTAGATCAGCGCCGAGTCGGTGAATTCGATCAGGAAGACCTCTGGCGTCGGCGTCTCCAATACCAGGGTCGATGCCTGGATGGACTCCTCCAGAATGCGCTGCACCAGTTTCGGATCCTGGGTCAGGCCGATCCGGATCCGCAGTTTGACCCGGGTGATGGCATCGGAGAGCGACCAGTTGATGAACTGTTCGGTGATGAAGGCCTTGTTGGGCACGATGATCTCCTTGCGATCCCAATCCACTATGGTGGTGGCCCGGGTTTTGATCTTGGTGACGGTGCCGGTGAGATCGCGAATGGTGACGGTGTCACCGAGCCGGATTGGCTTTTCAAACAGAATGATGAGGCCGGAGACAAAGTTGGCGAAGATCTCCTGCAGACCGAAACCCAGCCCTACCGAGAGGGCTGCGACCAGCCACTGGGTCTTCGACCAGTCGATGCCCAGCATGGAGAAGCCGGTGAGGGCGCCGATCAGGATCACCAGATACTTACTGGTGGTCGTGAGGGCAAAGCCGGTACCCGGGGAGAGGCTGAGGTGTTGCAGCAGGGTCAGCTCCATCAGCCCCGGCAGGTTGCGGGCTGTCACCACGGTCAGAATGAAGACGAAGGCGGTCAGCATCAGATCCTGCAAGGTGATGGCCGAGAGCTGCTCGATGCCGCCAATCTTGCTGCTCACCTGCCACACCTCGATATTGCTGAGGAAGCTGAAGGCGGAGTTGAGATCCGACCATTGCACCACCACCAGCATGGTGAAGCCCAGCATCAGCAGGGTGCGCACCAGTCCCAGCGACTGGGCGCTGATGGTATCGAGATCCAGCTCAGTCTCTTCCACCACGTCCGGGGTCTCGGAGCTGAGCTCGTCATGCCCCTCTTCCCGGCCGCGCTGGGCCAGGATCTCGGCCCGCTTGCTCTTGGCGCGCTCGAAGGCGAGGCGGCGGCGCTGGATCAGCATCCAGCGTCTGGCCAGATAGTAGACCAGCAGGCAACCCAGCCCCATCAGCAGGCTAAGCTCCAGCTGGCGCAGCAGGGTGCGCGAGGTATAGAAGTAGCCAAACAGGGCGCCAATCACCGCCAGCAGCGGCGCCAGCATCAGGCTGTTCCAGATGAAGTGGTGCAGCAGATGGGGCTTAGTCATGTCGGTCTGGCCCCAGGTGAGTGGCAGCCGCTCCCGGTTGAGGCGGGCAAAGAAGAGCAGCAGCCAGAGTGCACCGATCATGAAGGCCATCCGGCCGAGGGAGTCGTAGAAGGCGTGCTCCTGATAGCTGTTGGCCATCCCCTGCACGAAGAAACTCGGGATCAGCACCAGCAGCAGGGTGCGAAACTGCCCCCACACCTTTTGCACCTGTTCCCGGGGCCAGCGGAAGTGGTGGATCAAAATCCCCCGCTCCAGCGTCAGATGGCGGGCCATCACCAGCGCCAGCAGCAGAAACCAGATCTCGCCAAGACCGCGCGCCACCGCCACCGCAAACGGGTATTGCCAGGCCCCTTCGAACAGGCCGCGCACCATCAGCACCATGGCGGGCAAGGGGAGGGCGGCAAGCAGGGAGCGCAGCAGCAAGCGGCTGGTGAGGCTGAATTTGTCCTGGGTCACCTTGCCGATCCGCGGCGCAATATGGTCGCAATAGAGGCTCAGATGACGGGCCAGCTTGAACCAGCTCCAGGCCAGCACCAGCAGACCAATACCGGCCAGCGTGAGGCTCAGCGGGCTGTTCTCGGCGATGGCGTAGGGCAGTTGCAGCCAGTTGTCCGGGTTGAAGGCCAGGGTCAGCGCGGCAGGAATGCCGAGCATGACTTGTGGGGTAAAGGGGCGCACATCCGGCATCCAGAACAGGTGGCTTGCGCTGATCTCACGGATCTCGTCGATCTTGCTGTTCTGGCGGCTGTAGAGCAGCTTGAGACGGGTCTGCTCCTGGATCAGGGTGTCAGAGGCGTCGTTGAGCCGGGTCAGCAGCTGGCGCCGGGCCTTGAGCAGGTTGTCGAGCACCGCTTGCTGTGGCCGATCGAGCGTCACCTCCTCTTCGGCCATCAGCTTGTCACGCAGCTGGCGGGTATCCTTGAGCCCATCCTGCTCGCTCTCGTACTGGTACTTGGCCATGCGGGCGCTGACGATGGCGGACTCCAGCTTGTCGAGGGGGAACTGGGGAGGAAGATCGGAGAGTTTGCTGCGCAGGTTCTCGCCGTAGGCATTACTGATCTGCAGCCACTCCAGCTGTTCGCGTACCGAGTTGACCAGCTCATTCAGTTCAAACAGATTCTTGTCGACGCTGCGCTGCTCGTCCTGCACCCGCTCAATCTGATCTTCCAGTGTGCCGAGCTGGATGGAGAGCGCCTGATTCTGCTGTTGCTGCTCCAGCAGCAGCGGCATGTCGGTGGTGAGCTGTTTGCGCAGCCGCTCGCTCTCCTCCAGCGCCTGCTCGGTCTTCTCCCGCCGCAGCTGGTTCTGCTGGGTCAGCAGGCTGGCTTGCCACTCATCCTCGTCGGCGATGGCCAGATTGAGCTCCTGCAGTTTCAGCTTGCCGAGATCGTTGCGCTGCTGGGCCGAGAGCTGCTCCAGCTCCAGCATCTGGATCCGGTCGGAGAGGCTCTGCTCCTTCATTCTGGTCAGCAGCAGTTGGGCCTCCTGCTGGCGATCCGATTCGCTGCTGAAGCTCAGTCGCTCCAGCTGGCTGCGGGTCAGTTGCAGCTGCTTGCGCAGATCGTCCACACGCAGGTGATACTCCTGCCCGGTGCTCTCCAGCTGGTTGAGGCTGTCCATCACCCCCTGCCGCTCCTTGCGCAGGTTGAGCTGGCGGTTGCTGCTCAGGCCAATGGCCTGGCGCAGCGCCTCCTCCTTGAGGCTCGCCAGCGGCGGGCGAGCAGCGGGCTGATAGTTATGCAGGCTCTCCTTGAGGCGCGCCGACTCCTTGGGGTAATCGATGAGGATCTGCTGATAGGCTTTGCTCTGTTCACGGTAGCGCTCGGCCTCTCTGGCAAATTGCAGTGCCTGCTGGTAGCTCTCCCGCAGCTTCTGGTTTTCCGGGGTATCGCTCTTGGGCACGCTCTGCAACAGGGATTCGGCCTGGGCAATGGCATCGTCGGCGCGCACGGCTGGCGGCAACAGGATAAGGGAGAGCAGCAAGAGGGTGAGCAGGCGTTGCAACATGAGGCTCGTTTCCGTTCAGAAGAGGTGGCCCTAGCCTAAAACAGGGCAGGGAGGCGGGTAAAGCAGTCTATATTAATGATTCATAACACAAATAACAGGAAGTCGTGCTGCCGTTTCGCTATGATCCCGGCCGCTTTCTCTCCACCGAGTCGAATATGTCAGCTGTTGATCTGGGCACAGCCCCGCTATCTCGCCTTTTCTGGCGTTACGTAACCCCGACCGTGGCGGCCATGCTGATCACCGGCATCTATGTCACCATCGATGGCATCTTCGTTGGCCATGTGCTGGGTCAGGATGGCATGGCCGGTCTGATGCTGGCTTATCCCATCTGCGCCGTGCTTTATGCGGTGGGGACGCTGATCGGCATGGGGGCCTCGTCGCTGGTCTCCTTCTATCTGGGGCAGGGCAACCCGGCCAAAGCCCGCCATATCGTCGGCAATGCGCTGGTGATGGTGTTGCTGGCCTCGGCACTGCTCAGTTTTATCGGGATCCGCTATGGCGAGCCCATGCTGGCCTGGATGGGGGCGGAGGGGGAGATCTTCACCGCCGGGCTCTCCTACCTGCAGGCTTATGCTTGGCTGGGCGTCTTTGCGGTGCTGTCGATGGCGTTCAGCTCGCTGCTGCGCAACGATGGCCGCCCAGGCTTTGTCACCCTCATCATGGTAGTCGGGGGCCTGCTCAACGTGCTGCTCGACTATCTGCTGATGGTAGTGTTTCCGTTCGGACTGGCCGGGGTGGCGACCGCCACCATGCTCTCCCAGGCAGTGACGGGCCTCGCCTGCCTGTGGCACTTCTTCACACCGCGCAGCCAGCTGCGGATAAGCTGGGACACCCTGCGCCCCGATCTGCGGCTGATGGGCGAGACGGTGCGCCTCGGGATCTCCAGTTTTCTGATGTACCTCTATCTCTCGGTAGTGCTGGCGCTGCACAACAAGGCGTTGCTGGCGGTTGGCACTTCGCTGCATGTGGCGGCCTACGGGGTGATCAGTTACACCGAGGCCTTCTTCTATCTGGTGTTTGAGGGGATCGCCATGGGTATCCAGCCCATCGCCAGCTTCAACGCGGGTGCCGGTCACTGGCGGCGGGTGCTGCGGATCCGCAATCTGGCACTCGGAGTGACGTTGGGGATCGCCCTGTGCGCCATGCTCCCGCTCTATCTGTGGCCGGAGGCGGCGGTCTATCTGTTTGCCGGCGACAACGCCACCTTGCTGCCGGTGGCGAGCCTCGGGATCTGGCTCTACTTCTGGGGGCTGCCGATGGAGGGCTTGCTGCTGGTGGGGGCCACCTACTTCCAGGCCATCAATCGGGCCCGCATCGCCTCCCTGCTCACTGGCGGCAAGCTGGTGCTGATTGGCGGTTTCTTGTGGGGCTTCTCGACCCTATGGGGCGTGCCCGGGGTCTGGCTGGCATTGCCAACGTGCAGCTCGCTGCTGGTGCTGGTGATGTGGCGGGCGATGCGTCGGGAGTCCGGCGCCCACGCTCTGGCCGGATAGGTAATCAGGTTCGACGTGCAGATAGCAGACAGGCAGCCATGGGCTGCCTGTTTTGTTAGAGGATGTTTTGTTAACGGGCTCTGCCGATTCAGGGCTTGAAGGCACCGATAAAGATGGCGGGATCGACCCGGGTGTCGTTAAGGCTGACATTCCAGTGCATATGGGGGCCGGTAGCGCGGCCGGTCGAACCGACTCGCCCGACGATGCCGCCACGCGGCAGGCTCTGGCCGAGCTTCACATCGATCTTCGACATGTGGCAGAACATGCTGATGAGCCCCTGACCGTGGTCGACAAAGACGGTATTGCCATTGAAGAAGT
>NZ_QAJD01000051.1:0-4396 GCF_003061465.1 Aeromonas sp. HMWF017 | reverse complement strand
GACTTGATCGGGGTGCCAGCGCCCACTGCGAAGTCGAGGCCGGAGTGGGGATTGCGCTCCTCGCCATTGAAGAAGCGACGCAGGCCAAACGGGCTGGAGAGGGGGCCGTTGACCGGCTTGTCGAACATCAGGTTGCTCGGCTGGTTGGGGCTGAAGGTCTGGTAAGCCCGGGTCTGCTCCGCCAACTCGCGGTTGATACGTGTCATATCCTCGGCGAGCGGATTGACCTGACGGCTGTTCTTGAGCTTGATGTGCTGCTCGCGGTAGTGCTTGGGGGTCACGGTGAAGCCGAGAGTACGGCCATCACCTGTGCTCAGTTGTTGGGCGCCGGGCATGCTTTTCAGAGAGATGCCGACGATGGCGATCCACTGGTTGTCTTCGCGCACCACCAGCACGGGTTTGTCGTGATAGCGGGCCGTGGGGGCAGTGGGTGACGCGCCAAGAGGGATCACTGCAACGCCACCCGGCACCGGATGGTTGAGCAGGCGACTGATAAAACCCTCGGCCAGGGCTGACTGGCTGGCCAGTAACAACAACAGACAACAAACAACTCTCATGACGATACCACTCGATGTTAAAGCGCCCGGGATGGCGGGATGACAACCCCCTGTCCGGTATTCGTCGATCACTAAAGTGTGATCACGACACGTAGGCCACGACAGGCGCGGCTGGGGAAGGGGGCAGATTGTGCCTCGTTATGGTCGGGGCAGCCAGAGGCGGGGCGTGGCTGACGCCCCTTTTGTGCATAGCTGCGTCAGGTTTTATGTCGTGGTCGGGCCGCTTCGCCATTGAGTCGCCCCCGCCCTGGCTCTAGAATCGGCTTCCGGCACTGATGCCACCGACACTCCGAGGAGACGATATGAACGGATTACCCCCTTTGCGCACCACACCGGCCCGGTACACGACAGGTCGTGGCTGGCTCTGGGTTCGCAGCGGGTTCGATATCTTCAACAAGGGGATGGGGATCAGCGTAGCCATGGTGCTGGTCTGGTTTATGGTAGGCATGCTGCTGGAGCAACTGCCGGCGGGTGGCCTTATCTCCCAGCTGCTCTACATGGTGTGGGGCGCGGGTTGGGTGGCGGTCGCCGCTCGGGGTTATCGGGGGGAGCCGCTGCAGTTTGCCGATCTCTTCGCCGGTTTTCGCCACAAGCTGACCCCGCTGATGCTAGGCGGTCTGCTGGTGTTGCTGCTGTTCAGCCTGGTGGGCCTCGTCTGTCTCGGTCTGCTCTCCATGTGGGGGCTACTCCCGCTGCTGACGCAGGATCCCGAAAGCATGGTGGTCTCAGCCAGCCAGTTGCAACAACTGCTGCTGGTATTGCTGGTGGGGATGCTGCTCATCATTCCCGTGCTGATGGGGGTCACCTTTGCTCCGGCGCTGATCTACCACCACGATATCGGCATCATCCAGGCGGTACGGCTGAGCTTCGCTGGCTGCTGGCGCAATATGTGGCCTTTCTTCTGGTGGGGGCTGCTCTCAGCTATTTTGTTGCTGTTTGGCGCTGTGCTGTTACTGGTAGGTCTGCTGGTGGTGATCCCGGCGCTCAACTACTCCATCTATGTGGCTTATCGGGATATTTTCCTGGACGAGAGTGCGCAGCCGGAAGCGCCGCACTCAGAACCATTCGGATTTGAAGCCTGATCAAGGGATCAGATTGAAGAAGGGGCCCGCAGCGGCCCCTTCTTCATGATCGGTTTTGAGGTGTGTTCACTCCTGCCAGATGGGATCCGCCGCCATGCGGGCCAGCAGAAAATCGAGGAAGCTGCGCAGCAGTGGCGACATCTGCTTGCGGGTGGCATACACCCCGTAGACGCCGAGGCGCTTGGGCTGCCAGTCGGTCAGCAGGGGCACCAGTTCCCCGCGCTCCAGATAGGGTTGTGCCGAGTAGCGGGGCTGCAGGCTGATACCGGCGCCTTCCAGCGTTGCTTCCAGCAGCAGGTTGGAGATATTGGCGCTCAGGTTACCGCTGACCGGCACTGACTCGGGACCGTCCGGTCCATTGAACTCCCACAGGCTCTTGCCGAAGTAGGTGTAGGTGAGGCAGTTGTGCAGCGCCAAATCCTGCACCTTGTGTGGCATCGGATGACGGGCCAGATAGGCTGGGCTGGCACAGACTACCGAGTGGCAGGTGCCGAGACGGCGCGCCACCAGATTGGGGTCGAGGTCGTTGGTGATGCGCACCGCCAGATCGATCCGCTCCTCTACCAGATTGACGGTTCTGTCGAGCAGCAGAATGTCGATGGCCGTTCCCGGGTATTGCGCCAGATAGTCGTTGGCAGCCCCGACCAGCAGCGCTTCTGACAGGGAGTAGCTGCTGGTGATCCGCAGTTGTCCCTTGGGGGCGTCATCTCCCTTCACGGCGATCTGCTCCATTTCTTCGCCGAGGGCCAGCATGGCGCGGGCCCGGTTCAGCGCTTCCTCTCCCGGCCCGGTCAGGCTCAGACGACGGGTGGTGCGGTGCAGCAGGCGGGCGCCCATCCAGCTCTCCAGCTCGGCGAGATAGCGCGACACCATGGCGCGCGACATATCCAGTTTCTCTCCGGCGCCGCTCAGGCTCCCCTGTTCGACTACGCTGACAAAGACCCGCAAGGCGGTCAGTCGATCCATGTACGGCTCTCTATATGTTCGATATGTGCAACAGTGATGCGCTTTTTATGCTGTATTTGCACCTTAAGTGATCCAATACACTGTGTCCATCAAATGAACCCCCGAATACTTAATGAGGAATAGATGATGAACAACACCCTGATCCGCAACCTGACTCTGGCTACTACCCTGTTGAGTGGCGCCGTACTGGCCGCCCCCCTGAGCGTGACCGTCTACAACCCTGGCGAGAAGGCGATCTTCCCGGTCTCCTCCTCACTGGTGACCGGTGACAAAGAGGCCATCCTGATCGATGCCCAGTTCGACGTACAAAATGGTCAGGCGCTGGTCGACATGATTAAGAAGAGTGGCAAGCAGTTGACCACCGTCTATATCAGCGCCGGTGACCCCGACTTTTACTTTGGTCTGGAGCCTGTACTGGCCGCCTTCCCGAACGTGAAGGTGCTGGCCGACCAGCACGTGGTCGACCACATCAAGGAGACCAAGGATGCCAAACTGGCTTACTGGGGTCCGATCCTGGGCAAAGGGGCGCCGAAGAGCCTGACCGTGCCGCAAGTGATGACTGCCAGCCAGCTGACCCTTGATGGCGAGAAGATCGAAATCAAAGAGATGAACACACCGAATGCCTATCTCTGGGCCCCTTCCATCAAGACTGCTTTTGGTGGTGTGCCGGTTTACCACGGTGTGCATGTCTGGATGGCAGACAGCCAGACCAAAGCAGCACGCAACAACTGGGTTCAGGCTCTCGACAAGCTGCTGGCGCTGAAACCCGAGCGGGTAGTGCCGGGCCACTTCCTGGGTGCTGAACCGAAAGGGAGCGAAGCTGTGACCTTTACCCGTGGTTATGTGCAGCGTTTCGAGCAAGAGCTGGCGAAGGCGAAGAACTCCGGCCAGCTGATCGATAGCTTGAAGAAGGCCTACCCCTCCCTGCCGGTTGACGATGGTCTGGCCATCGGTGCCAAGGTCAATACCGGCGAGATGAAGTGGTAATTCACTGAGCCGTATCCCTGTGTTTTTTTACCGGGCCAGAAGGCCCGGTTTTTTATCCTGAATGTGAAGAGAGATACCATGAAGCAACAGAATCCCGTTCTCCATTATGTTTATGACCCCCTCTGTGGCTGGTGCTACGGTGCGGCGCCCCTGCTGCAAAGTGCTGCCACCATTACCGGGCTGAAGATTGAGCTCCATGCTGGCGGACTCTGGCTAGGTGTGCGTCGTCAGCCGATGGGCGAAGCGCTGCGCGACTATGTCCGGCCTCATGATCAGCGGATCGAAGCGCTGACCGGTCAGCCTTTTGGCGAGCGCTATTTCAATGATCTTCTGCTGCGTGAGGGTTGTCTGCTGGACTCCGAACCGCCGATCCGTGCGGTACTGGCAGTCACCGCACTGGGTGGTGATGGCCTGACCATGCTGCACCGGATCCAGCAATCCCATTATCGGGACGGGATCTGGGTGGGCTCTGCCGAGCATCTGGCCACGCTGGCAGCAGAGCAGGGGATCAGTGAAGACACGTTCCAGCAAGCCTATCTGCAGGCCCCTCTGCTGCAACATCTGGCTGACAGCCAGGGGTGGATGAAGAGGGTTGGTGGTCAGGGCTACCCCACGCTTGGGCTGGAGTGCGGTGGCAAGGTGAGCCCTGTACGAGTGTCCGACTTCTTGGGCGACCCAGCCGGGTTGCGTCAGCATCTGCTGGAGCTGATGAAATAGTTATTAAAGTGTGAACAGACAATGCACCTTTAGTGCGGAGGGGGCAGGCCGATATTCCGGTATGCAGAAGCGATATGAAACACTTCG
>NZ_QAJD01000050.1:16946-31593 GCF_003061465.1 Aeromonas sp. HMWF017 | reverse complement strand
GGGTGGGGTATAGAGGCCTGAGCCACTGATCACGATAGAGGTCATCTTTGCTCCTCGCCGGGTGCGTTCCCGGCTTGTCGGTTTATAGGGTAGAGAGGGTTACAGCTGGTCGATCGCCGCAGCGAGACCCGCCAGGGTCAGCGGATGCATCCGTCCGCCAACCACGTCATTCATCAGCTTGATGGAGGGATGCCAGAGCCACTCCCGCCGCGGGGTGGGGTTGATCCACACCAGTTTGGGAAAGTGTTGCTGCAAGCGTGTGAGCCACACCTGACCCGACTCCTCGTTCCACTGCTCGACGCTGCCGCCCGGCCAAGTGATCTCGTAGGGGCCCATGGTGGCATCCCCCACCAGGATCACCCGGTAGTCGCAGCCATAGGTGCGCAGCAGCCGCAGGGTATCGAACCGCTCCTCAAAGCGGCGTTTGTTATCCTTCCAGACGAAGTCGTAGAGGCAGTTGTGAAAATAGAAGTACTCCAGATGCTTGAACTCGTGGCGCAGGGCGGAGAAGAGGCGCTGCACCTCGGCCACGTGGGCATCCATGGAGCCTCCCACATCGAAGAAAACCAACAGCTTCACCCCGTTGTGGCGCTCGGGTCGCAGCTTCACATCGAGCCAGCCTTGGCGGGCAGAACTTTTTATGGTGTCGTCGAGATCCAGCTCGTCGGGATTGCCTCTGCGCACCCAACGCCTGAGTTTGCGCAGCGCCAGCTGGATGGCGCGCTGGCCAAGCGGTGAGTCATCGCTGAAGTTGCGATAGTGACGGGCCTCCCATACCTTGGCCGCCTTGCCGTGCTGCCCCTCTCCACCCATGCGCACCCCCTCTGGGTGAAAACCGCCATGGCCAAACGGGCTGCTGCCACCGGTTCCCACCCACTTGTTGCCACCGGCGTGGCGCTCTTTCTGCTTGCTTAATCGCTGGTTGAGGGTCTCCAGCAGCTTGTCGAGTCCGCCGAGGGATTTGAGCAGCGCCTTCTCCTCTGGGCTCAACAGCCGTTCGAACTCCTTGCGCAGCCACTCCTCGGGCAGGCTCTCCGGCAGCAGGGGAATGGCTTCCAGCCCCTCATAGTATTCGGCGAAGGCGCGATCGAAGCGATCGTAGTGGGCCTCGTCTTTTACCAGCAGGCAGCGGGAGAGCTGGTAGAACTCGTCCATATCGACAGCGACCAACCGGGCAGCCAGTGCGGCGTGCAAGTCCAGCAGCTCACGCAGGCTGCAGGGGAGCTTGTGGCGGCGCAGATGGGTAAAAAAGTCGATCAGCATAAATTAGCTGCCGCGCCGGGCCAGAAAGGCGAGTTTCTCGAAGAGATGCAAATCCTGCTCGGTCTTGAGCAGGGCGCCATATAGCGCGGGCACCAGTTTGCCGGGCTCGCGGGCGCGCATCGCCTCGGGGGCGATATCGTCGGCCAAGAGCAAGCGGACCCAGTCCAGCAGCTCCGAGGTGGAGGGCTTCTTGCGCAGCCCCTCTACCTCGCGCAGCTCGAAGAAGAGGTCCATCGCTTCACCGAGCAGGCTCTCCTTGAGGTCGGGGTAGTGGAGTTTGACGATGGCCTGCATCTCGGCCTTGTCGGGGAAGCGGATGTAGTGGAAGAAACAGCGGCGCAGGAAGGCGTCCGGCAGCTCTTTTTCGTTGTTGGAGGTAATGATGACCACAGGCCGCTGGCGCGCCTTGACTCGTTCGCCGGTCTCGTAGACGTCGAACTCCATCCGATCCAGCTCCAGCAGCAGATCGTTGGGGAATTCGATGTCGGCCTTGTCGATCTCGTCGATCAGCAGCACTGGCCGTTGCTCGGCGCTGAAAGCCTGCCACAGCTTGCCCTGGCGAATGTAGTGGCTGATATCGGCCACTCTGGGGTCGCCGAGCTGGGAGTCCCGCAGCCGGGCTACCGCATCATATTCGTAGAGTCCCTGTTGGGCCTTGGTGGTGGACTTGATATGCCAGGCAATGAGATCGGTGCCAAGATGGTCGGCGACCGCTTCTGCCAGTACCGTCTTGCCGGTGCCCGGTTCCCCTTTGATCAGCAGCGGTTTTTCGAGGGTGATGGCGGCATTGACCGCCATCTTCAATGCATCGGAGGCGAGATACTGGCTGCTTCCTGAAAATCCCATAACGTCGGTTCCTTTGACGATTGGCGCCCGGAGTCAGGGGCCAGAGAGAATAAGCTCTATATGTTGTAATACCATATGGTTATAACGAATAGTCACTTCTCATTCAGAAACCACAGGGTAATCTTGTTTCATCGTCGTAACAAACACAGGGATAGCACCATGAGCAAAATTTTTGAGGACAACAGCCAGACTATCGGTCACACCCCGCTGGTTCGTCTCAACCGTGTTACCAAAGGCCGCGTGCTGGCCAAGATCGAGAGCCGTAACCCCAGCTTCAGCGTCAAGTGCCGGATCGGTGCCAACCTGATCTGGGATGCCGAGAAGCGCGGCATCCTGACCAAGGGTAAGGAGATCATCGAGCCCACCAGCGGCAACACGGGTATTGCTCTGGCCTTTGTCGCGGCAGCTCGCGGCTATCCCATCACCCTGACCATGCCAGCCACCATGAGTCTGGAGCGCCGCAAGCTGCTCAAGGCACTCGGTGCCAATCTGGTGCTGACCGAAGGGCCGCTCGGCATGAAAGGGGCCATTGCCAAGGCCAACGAGATCCTCGAGTCCGAGCCGGGCAAGTATGTGTTGCTGCAACAGTTTGAAAACCCGGCCAACCCGGAGATCCACGAAAAGACCACCGGCCCCGAGATTTGGGATGCCACTGACGGTGAGGTGGATGTGTTCGTGGCCGGGGTCGGTACCGGTGGCACCATTACCGGTGTCTCCCGCTATCTGAAGCAGACTAAAGGCAAGAAGGTGGTCTCTGTGGCGGTCGAACCGGCCGAGTCGCCGGTCATCAGCCAGAAGCTGGCTGGGGAAGAGATCAAACCGGGCCCCCACAAGATCCAGGGGATCGGCGCCGGCTTTATCCCGGGCAACCTCGACCTCTCCCTCATCGATCGGGTGGAGAAGGTGACCAGTGACGAAGCCATCGAAATGGCCCGCCGTCTGATGGAGGAGGAGGGGATCCTGGCCGGTATCAGCTCCGGTGCTGCGGTGGCGGCTGCCAGCCGTCTGGCCGATCTGCCGGAATTTGCGGGTAAAACCATTGTGGTCATCCTGCCGAGCGCGGCGGAGCGTTACCTCTCCAGCGCCCTGTTTGCCGGGGTGTTCAGCGAGCAGGAACTGCAGCAGTAACTGATCGGAATCTTTCAAAACAGCGGCGCTCCCAGGAGCGCCGCTTCTTTATGGGCTAGACTCAACCCCTGTTAGTGTCACTTGATCCTTATTTTTTGGGGTAAAATAACAAGTTCCGGAGTGAGAAAAAAAGCAGACATTCCGCTCTAAATCTCATATCCTGTGCGGCGTCACGCGGTGTTTGCTGGCTGGGTATCACAAAGTAACAAAGTGTTATTTTTCGTTATAAAATAATTTCAGGCCAGTCCTGATGCGGCTTGTAGCCCAATAACTGAAAATTGCCAACCAGCGCGCCGATTACTGCACAGAAACTTGACCTGGATTAAACCATTGCGGGTCTGCTTTCGTTACTTTACAACATATCCATACTGACACGGTGGGTCAGGTTGCTTCAAAAACGACCAATCCACTAAAAAATATCAATAATATGGGGTGAAACCATGTACGAGAAGTCTGTTGTTATTACTGCTGAAAACGGCCTGCACACCCGTCCGGCAGCTCAGTTCGTGAAAGAAGCCAAAGAATTCCAAAGCGAGATCACTGTGGTCTCCGGTGGCAAGTCCGCCAGCGCCAAGAGCCTGTTCAAGCTGCAGACCCTGGGCCTGACCAAGGGTACCAACGTAACTATCCAGGCTGATGGCCCGGATGCTCAGCAAGCTGTTGAGAAGCTGGTTGCCCTGATGGACGAGCTGGAGTAATCCAGCTTTAGATTCCTCCCCCACAGTCGTTTTAATAGGAAGGATTATGATATCTGGCATTCTTGCGTCCCCCGGTATCGCATTCGGTAAGGCGCTTCTTCTGAAAGAAGATGAAATCGTTATCAATCAGGGCAAAATCTCTGCTGACCAGATTGATGCCGAGATCAACCGTTTCCTCGAAGCTCGTACCAAGTCAGCTACCCAGCTGGAAGCCATCAAAGAGATGGCCGGTCGTACCTTCGGTGAGGAAAAAGAGGCCATCTTCGAAGGCCACATCATGCTGCTCGAAGATGAGGAGCTGGAAGGGGATATCAGATCCTTCATCAAAGACAACAAGGCTTCCGCTGACAAAGCCATCTATGAGGTGATCGAACAGTACGCCAAGATGATGGCCGAGCTGGATGACCCTTATCTGCGCGAACGCGCTACCGACTTCCGTGACATCGGTACCCGTCTAGTCAAGAACGTACTGGGCATCGCCGTTGTCAACCTGAGCACCATCGACGAAGAGGTGATCCTGGTCGCCAAAGACCTGACCCCGTCTGAAACCGCTCAGATCAACCTGAAATATGTGCTGGGTTTCGTCACCGACATCGGTGGCCGTACCTCTCACACCTCCATCATGGCCCGCTCCCTGGAGCTGCCGGCCGTAGTAGGCACCAACGACATCACCGAGCGCGTCAAGAACGGTGACATGCTGGTGCTGGATGCGATCAACAACCAGATCATCATCAATCCGACCGCTGAACAGCTGACCGAAGCCAAGAAGTTCCAGGCTCAGTTCCAGGCCGAGAAAGATGAGCTGGCCAAGCTGAAAGATCTGCCTGCCATCACGCTGGATGGTCACCAGGTCGAAGTGTGCGCCAACATCGGTACCGTCAAGGATACCGAAGGTGCCATCCGCAATGGCGCCGAAGGCGTGGGTCTGTACCGTACCGAGTTCCTGTTCATGGACCGTGACGCGCTGCCGACCGAAGAAGAGCAGTTCAAAGCCTACAAAGAAGTGGCCGAAGCGATGCCGGATCAGCCGATCATCGTGCGTACCATGGACATTGGCGGCGACAAAGAGCTGCCGTACATGAATTTTCCGAAAGAGATGAACCCCTTCCTGGGCTGGCGTGCCGTGCGTATTTTCTTCGACCGTGAAGACATCATGCATGCTCAGCTGCGGGCCATTCTGCGCGCCTCTGCCTTCGGCAAGCTGCGTATCATGTTCCCGATGATCATCTCTGTCGAAGAGTTCCGTAGCCTGAAAGCTACCGTAGAGACGCTGAAAGCCGAACTGCGTGCCGAAGGCAAAGCCTTTGATGAATCCATCGAAGTGGGTATCATGATCGAGACCCCGGCCGCTGCCGTGATGGCTCATCATCTGGCCAAGGAAGTGGATTTCTTCAGTATCGGTACCAACGACCTGACCCAGTACACTCTGGCTGTCGATCGTGGTAACGAGATGATCTCCGCGATGTACAACCCGCTGTCACCCTCCGTCCTGGCCCTGATCAAGATGGTTATCGATGCGTCCCACGCCGAAGGCAAGTGGACCGGTATGTGTGGTGAACTGGCTGGTGACGAGCGCGCTACCCTGCTGCTGCTGGGTATGGGTCTGGATGAGTTCTCCATGAGCGCCATCTCTGTACCGCGTATCAAGAAGCTTATCCGCAACACCAACTTCGAAGATGTGAAGGCAATGGCTGACCAAGCACTGAGCTTTGCCACCGCCGCTGAAATCGAAGCATGCGTAGATAACTTTATTAAGCAGAAGGCAGTCTGCTAAGATCGGCTGCAAACAGCGACAAATCATCTCTAGGAGCTTTATATGGGTCTGTTTGATAAACTGAAGAAACTGGTTTCCGACGATAGCTCTGACACCGGCGGCATCGAAATCTTTGCTCCGCTGTCTGGCGAAATCGTGCCGATCGAAGATGTGCCTGACGTTGTCTTCGCCGAGAAGATCGTTGGTGACGGTATCGCCATCAAGCCGGCTGGCAACAAGATGGTTGCGCCGTGCGATGGTACCATCGGCAAGATTTTCGAGACCAACCACGCGTTCTCTCTGGAATCCGACTCAGGTATCGAGCTGTTCGTTCACTTCGGTATCGATACCGTTGAACTGAAAGGCGAAGGCTTCAAGCGTATCGCTCAGGAAGGTCAACAGGTCAAGCGCGGCGACACCATCATCGAGTTCGATCTGGCCGTTCTGGAAGCGAAAGCCAAGTCTACCCTGACTCCGGTTGTCATCTCCAACATGGACGAGATCAAAGAGCTGATCAAAATGACTGGTGCCGTGACTGTAGGCGAGACCCCGGTTATCCGTATCAAGAAGTAATGCCCGGCTGGCTCACGCCAGTTGCGCAGTAAAAAACCGAAGCCTTGTGCTTCGGTTTTTTTATGGCCGCGAGTCGGCTTTCCTTTCCACTCTATTCCGTCGAGATGACAACCCGGTTACGGCCCTGATCCTTGGCCTGATAAAGGGCCCGGTCGGCCATCATCAGCAGATAGTCGATGCCCTCCTGCCCCTTCATGCTGGCACACCCCAGACTGATGGTGAGGGATAGCTGATCCCCCTGCCATGGCAAGCGGGTGGTACTGACATGCTGGCGCAGCTGTTCGGCGCGCCGTGCCGCCTGTTCAATATCGCAACCAGGCAGGATCAGCAGGAACTCCTCTCCACCCCAACGGGCCAGACTCTCTCCCGGCAACAGCAGGCTCGCCATGGCGTGGGCGACGGCGCAGAGCGCGGCATCACCCGCAGGGTGGCCGTAGCGGTCATTGACCTGTTTGAAATGGTCGATATCTCCCAGCACCACCGAGAGGGGCTCACCTTGCAACCAAAGGGCCTGCAACTGTTGCTGGGCGCCACGCCGGTTGGTCAGTTCGGTGAGCGGATCGGTGCAGGATAGGCGGCTCACCTCCTCCACCATGCACTGCAGGTCGTGGATATCGCGAAAGGTGACGATATGGCCATCCGGGATGGCATCGGCTCCCAGCTGGGCAGTGACGATAAACCAGCGCGACTGACCGCTCTTGCAGCGGATCAGCGCTGGCATCTCGGCTACCTCCAGCCCTTGCGACAAGCTCTGTTCCACTTGGGAGTGCCAGGAGTCGATGATGGTGCGGCGATACCCTTCATCCGGGTAGGCGACCTGAAACCATGAGGCCATGTCCGGCAGATCGTCAAGGTTGTAGCCCAGTTGCTCAATAAAGGCTTTATTCAGGAAGCGGTGGCGCCGCTGCGGGATAATGTCGGGTGAGCAGTCATCGTGACGGGCAATGGATTCTGACACCAGAATAGGCAGCGGGATCACATCGAAGGAGCGAAACAGGATCTGTTGCAGTTCTCGGTCATTCATAGGAAAAGCGGCTCCACGATGCATCTTTTGCATGCTTTACCATAGGTCAGACCTGTGTGGCGGTAAACCGATTTATAGCGGTTCCATCGCTGGATTTTCAGCCAATGGCAAACGCGAAAAAGAGTCGGTGTTGCTTGCTGCGACAGTGCCGAGTGAAAGCTGGTTGGGCAGGGGGGAGGGGCAATAAGATCAAAAAAGCCCACATGGTCAGGCACATGCGGGTCTGGAAAAACTAGACAGGGTAAAACAGACACTTCCTGTGTCGGTCATCTTCAGCTCAGGTGGAGGAGATCCATCTGCTGGAGCTTTTCGGGCTGGTGGTCACCAAATCTTCACGCGCTCGGAAGGTGGCAGATAAAGCGTATCTTCCGGTTTGATGGCAAAGGCGTGGCAGAACGCCGGCATGTCATCCGGTATCCGTGTCTGGGCCAGAGCAATCAGGCTGGCTTGCTGTTTCATCGTGAGTGTCCTGTATGGGATGCCTGTGGTGAATTGGCTGTACCCGATGGTCAATCAGCTGCGAACGACCGAGAGGAAGCGACCGTAGTGATTGAAGGTGCAGGTAAAGTCGACCGCATCATCATCGGTCTCGTACTGGCCATAGACCTTATATCTGTGGCCACTCTCTTCTGCCGACTCGGTGGTGATATCGCGCGGGGAGACATGGAATTTGCTGGCTGCTTGCCCCGAGCAGTAACGGGGCATCTTGCTGGTGGCCATATGCTGGTCATTGCTATCGTCATGCTGGCCATCATGCTCGTGTTTGTTATCGCTGTGTTTTTTCCCGGCGTAATAGCCAGCGGCGCCGATGGCACCCAGCGCAGCTGCACCTATCAGGACTTTCTTGGTATCCATATTCTGGCAGCCGCTCAATGCCAGGCAGGCGGCCAACCCCATTACCATCAAGGAATGTTTCATCTCTCGGATCCTTTCAATTATCAAATGAGCAAGTCGGTGTCAGCCGGGCGGTGGTCACTGGGCCCGGCGCTGGAATGGCGCCACTTTGCAATGGTCAGGATGAAGAGGACACTCAAATAAAATTAAAAAAAGTTATAAAAGTCCGGGAGCCGGAGCGAGCGCGGTATGGGGGGCGCGGTGAGGGGAGAAGGGCGCAGGTTTCATCCATGCGGTAAGTAGTGGTGTGGGGCAAGTGTTTGTTTTTATACTTTTATTTCTCTTTATATTTTATCAAGAGTGGTGGCTGCCTGTTGTGCGGCGGCCAGCCATGCTGGCGGTGGATAGCCGTCTCTATCTTCATAAACAGGGCATAAAAAAGCCGCTCACCTGGGTGAGCGGCTGTTGTCATCAGAACCGTGCAGTTCGCTATCAGGCTGGCTGCTTGCCATCTTCCGCGGGCGGCGGCAGGGCGGCGGAGTTGGACTCCACCTTCTGCTCTTCGCCTTGCATGTTCTTGATGTAGACATCCATCTGGTTGAAGGCGATCTCGATGCCGTTCTCGCGGAACAGCTGGTCGATCTTGCGGTTCAACTCGTCTACCGCCGGGTTGCGATCACCCAGTTCGCTCACGAAGAAGCGCAGCTCGTGATCCAGAGTGCTGGCGCCAAAGGTGAGGAAGTAGACGATGGGGGCAGGATCTTTCAGCACGCGGCTGTTTTCGTCGGCCGCCTGTTTCAGCAGGGTGCGGGTCAGCTCCAGATCGGAACCGTAGGCCACGCCTACCCGCACGATCACCCGGGTCACGGTGTCACTCAGCGACCAGTTGATCAGACGCTCGGTCATCAGCTGCTGGTTGGGGATGATCACCTCTTTGCGGTCGAAGTCGGTCAGGGTGGTGGCGCGAATGCGGATCCGCGAGACGGTACCGGAGAAGGAGCCGATGGTAACTGTGTCACCGATCCGCACCGGACGCTCGAACAGGATGATGATGCCGGAGACGAAGTTGGAGAGGATCTCCTTCATGCCGAAACCGATACCGACTGACAGACCACCCGCTACCCACTGCAGCTTGTCCCACTGTACGCCCATCATGGAGAGAGCGGTGAGGGAGCCAAAGCCGATCAGCACGTAGTTGAGCATGGTGGTGATGGCGTAGGCGGTCCCCTGAGCCAGATTGAGCTTGGAGAGCACCAGCACCTCCAGCAAGCCCGGCAGGTTGCGCGCCAGTGACCATGCACCGCCGAGCAGCAGGAAGCCGATCAGCACGTCACTCAGGCTGATGGGGAAGAGCACGGCGTTGGCGCCGGTGCCTTCACTGCGGTGCCACAGCACCATGCTGTCGAGGTAGGAGAAGACCGCCACCAGATCGGACCAGAGCCAGTAGAAGGCGACGCCGAAGATCAGCATCAGCACGGTACGGGTCAGACGCAGGGACTGCTGGCTGACATCCTCCAGATCCATGGGCTGCTCTTCGATAGACTCGCCACCTTCCGCATCTTCCGAAGATTTGTGCTCACGCTTGGCCACCGCACGGCGGTAGGCCAGACGACGGGCCGCCAGCTCCAGACCACGCAGGGCGGTGCGGTAGACCAGGCTCCAGATGATGATGAGGTAGAAGGATTCGATCAGGCGACCGGTTAGCTTCAGCGCGGTGTAGTAGTAACCGAGCACCGCCAGCACGATCAGCGCCACCGGCGCCAGCGCCAGGGCAATGGCGATCAGCGACTTCTGCATGCTCGCCTCGCCCTTGATGCGGGCGCGGGAGATGGGAAACACCAGATAGGCGGCCAGCCCCAGCAGGGTCAGGGTCATGGCCTGACCGATCACGTCGTTGCCCAGGGTGGAGGGTTCAACCACCGCCTTGGTCGCGAGCATGATGAGCGGTAGCAGTGGCAACCAGATGTAGCGCATGCTGTTGCGCTTGGCCTGCAGCTCCGTTTTCGAGATCCGGAAGTGGGTCTCGGCGATACCGCCCAGGCGCATCACCGCCAGATAGACGCTGAACACCAGATAACCGAGGGCGAGGTTCAGGGTGATCTGGAACATCAGCTTGGGACTGAGCAGACCGCAGTAGGTGAGCAGCAGACCGCCAGCCAGAATGAACATGCTGCCCGGCAGGCGTTGCAGCACGGTATAGAGCAGGGCGCGCGGGGTGTGCCACTGGCTGTCCTGACGGAAACGGCCAAGGTCCTTGGTGATCTTCTTCTCGCGCTCAACCAGCGCCGGACGTTTCCAGACCAGCAGGCCGCCGATCAGCAGCAGCGGGAAGGCGAGCAGGGAGATCCCCAGCAGCTCTTCGCGCCAGCGTTTCCAGTCCGGTTTCAATACCCAGTCGGAGGCCTGTTTATAGGCCTGGGCGGGCCAGCTGATAAACCACTTGCTGTCGATGGGCTTGTTGCTGCTTACCCAGAAGATATGTTGCTGCAGGGTAAATTCGATAGAGGCATAGACCCGCGCCAGCTGCTGCTGGGTCAGCTGCAGGCTGATGGCATTGGTGAGCTGGCTGTCGAGTTGGCGGTTGAGCTGATCGAGCAGATTGATACGGGTATCGAGCAGCTTGGCAAGGCTCTCCTTGTCCTCCTCGCTCACCGGCTCCTTGCTGCCGGCGATCAGATTGTCCAGATAGAGGTTCTTCTGGAACAGCTGGTCACGCTGCTGGCTCAGTTCAAACTGGGCCAGATGCAGATCGGCGATCTGCTCTTCCAGGTTTTTGACGGCGATGGTGGGTGCCGCTTCCAGCTGCTGATAGAGCTGATAGAGGATGCGCGACAGCAGCAGATTGCCCTTGAGCATCTGCACCTGTTCATTGAGGTTGCGCTCGGTCTGGATGCCGCGCTCCAGCCAGCTCTTGGCTTGCAGGTTTTTCTGTACCAGCGAGTTGAGGCTGGTGGTGGCACCGATCAGCTGCTGGCTGAGCTGGTGATTGAGCTCCTGCTCTTTTTGCACCAGCGGGCTGTCTTCGGTCGCCACCAGTTCACCGGTCTGCTCGGCGGTTTTTTCGGTGTCGCCGAGGCGCTTGGCGCTGCTCTGATCCTGCAACAGCTGCAGTTTCTGCTCTTCGCTGGCGAGACGGGCACTCTGGTAGTCGCGCTGCTTGATCGCCAGATCCTGCATGCTGGTACGGTTATCCAGCTCCTTTTGCAGATGGGCCAGTTGCAGGTCGAGCAGGGCCAGTTCGGCACCGAGCTTCATCTTCTCGGCGCTGGAGACGCTTTCACCGGCGTTGAGGCGGCTGCGGATCTCCTGACTGCGCTGGTAGGCACGGCTCATGCTGGCCTGGGCTCGCTCCGGCAGTGTCTGCAAGCTGGTGAGCTGGCTGCCGATGGCGCCGAGGGCCTCCTGGGCCGCCTGCATGTTGGCCAGCACTTCCGGCTGACGGCTGTCGAGTTCTGCCAGACTCATGCTGGCGTATTCGCTCTTGATCTGCTCGGCACTTTTGCCCGTGGTCAGGGCATCGAGCTTGGCGCTGATCTCTCTGAGTTCGGTGGGCAGGTTGCGGATCCGCTGGGCCTGGGTCTTGGCCTTCGCCTCCTCCTTGTCGATGTTGTCGAGCAGGCCGAGGGTTTCGGTCAGCAACTTCTGATCTGCTTGCTGACTGACGGTCAGGGTCTCTGATTTACCCAGACCATCCAGCGCTCGCTGAACTGCGTTGCGAGAGGGGACATCTTGCGCCATGGCTTGCGGGACGCAGAGGCTGGCGAGGAGACAGAGCAGCGGCAACAGGGTGGCCGAGACTCTTTTAAAACGTATTGAGGGCATATAACTTCCGGGTTATTACGCGATATTCGGGAGATTTCCCGCATAGATTAAATTCGCGTGGATTCTAACACCGGGCTTGTCAGGTAAGCAGGGGGGAGGGATAAAAAAAACGGCGCCTACAGGCGCCGTTTTCACGTTGTTCAGCTCTGATTAAAGAACGTGAACAGAAGCGGTGTTGGTGGTGCCGCTCGGTACCAGAGCACCGGAGACCATCACAACCACGTCACCTTTCAGACCCATGCCGATTTCCAGCGCGGCTTCTTTACCGATGCGATAGAAATCGTCGGTAGAGGCGATGCTGTCAACCACGTGAGCAACCACACCCTTGGTCAGAACCAGCTGGGCAGCAGTTTTCTTGTTGGTGGTGATAGCCAGGATCCAGGCTTTCGGGAAGTACTTGCGAATGGCCTTGGCAGACTTGCCGCCTTCGGTAGCGACCACGATCAGCGGGGCGTCCAGCTTCTCGGAGGTCTCTACGGCGCCTTTACATACGGCTTCGGTGATGCGCAGCTTGTTGCTGTCGTTGGCAGCAGACAGGTTGGACGGCATCACGGCATCGGTACGCTCGCAGATGGTGGCCATGATGGTCACTGCTTCCAGCGGGTACTTACCCTTGGCGGATTCACCGGACAGCATCACTGCGTCGGTACCGTCCAGGATGGCGTTGGCCACGTCACCAGCTTCGGCGCGGGTCGGACGCGGGTTCTTGATCATGGAGTCCAGCATCTGGGTGGCAGTGATAACCACTTTGCGGGCTTTGTTGCACTTGGCGATGATCATCTTCTGGGCGAAGATAACTTCTTCAACCGGGATCTCTACACCCATGTCGCCACGAGCAACCATGATGCCGTCGGAAACAGCCAGGATCTCGTCGAAGTTGTCCAGACCTTCCTGGTTTTCGATCTTGGAGATGATCTGGATGTTCTCGCCACCGTGGGCTTTCAGGTGCTCACGGATTTCCAGAACGTCTTCTTTCTTACGGATGAAAGAAGCAGCAACGAAATCAACGCCTTGCTCGCAACCGAAGATCAGGTCGCGCTTGTCTTTCTCGGCCAGGGCCGGCAGCTTGATGGAGACGCCCGGCAGGTTAACGCCTTTGTTCTCGCCCAGGTCACCGTTGTTCAGCACTTTACAGATAACTTCGCGCTCGGTGATTTCGATAACGTCCAGACCGATCAGGCCGTCATCAACCAGGATGCGGTTGCCGACGCGCAGATCGTTGGCGAAACCTGCATAGGTCACGGCCACTTTGTCTTTGTTGCCAACCACGGTCTGGTCGGTGGTGAAGGTGAAAGTCTGGCCAGCGACCAGCGCGACGTCGTTGCCGCCTTCCAGCTTCATGGTACGGATTTCCGGACCCTTGGTGTCCAGCAGGATAGCTGCGTGCTTGCCGGTCTCGGCCATTACAGCGCGCAGGTTGCTGATGCGGCTGCCGTGCTCGGCGTAGTCACCGTGGGAGAAGTTCAGGCGCATGACGTTCATGCCGGCGTCCAGCATTTTGGCCAGCATTTCTTTGGATTCGGTCTTCGGACCGATGGTGCAGACAATTTTGGTCTTTTTCATGTCAATCTTCATGGTTAAGGAATTTCCGCCGAGCAATATACACCAGTTTTTGGAATCTTTTTATGATCCAGAAACAACGTTTTGACCAGATAACGTTTTCTTTTCAGGGATAACGTTTTCCTGTGAGTCACATTTTAGAGCATACAGCCACAGGTTCGGGCTGAAGGGATACAAATGTTGCCATCTGTGGTTGTTTGGCCGGGTTGAGGTTCAGATGTTGTAAAATGACCACCCGTCCGCTGTCACCGTCTTGTCACCGGCTTGCGCAAAAATGTTAGTTCATTGGCGCAAGGGTGAAGGAGGTCGGGATGAAAAACAGCCATGAAACCGGATGGGCTCTGCTCTTGCTGGGCGCCGCCCTGCTGCTGGTTCAGACACTGCCAGCCCGCTACTGGCCTGATAATGCCAGTCTGCTGGCGATCTTCTCCCATCCAGTGAAAGGGGAGGCGGCCGCCGAGGGATTGGCGTGGCGAGAGTGGCAGGATCACAGTGCAGCGACCCGGATGGCGCTTCGTGTAGCCCGACCGCTGCCGGATGCTCCTCAGCCTTGATATCTATTGCTGTTTACCGGTCGTGAAGGCGTGAAATTATCAACCATTGGTTGATAGTTCTTATCTATCTTGCTGGATTGTTCACCTTTAATGGTGGGAGGATAATCGATTCCAACAGCGATATCCCCTCCGGTATCGCCCCCTGATACTTTGTTGGAGTCTGCTTTATGTCCCTCGCCCCCGTCTGGTTTATCTCTCACGGCGCACCGGATCTGGTGCTGCGTGAGCAACCCGCCACCCGCTTTCTGCGAACCCTGCGTCTGGGTGAGCTCAAGGGGCTGGTGGTCATCTCCGCCCACTGGTTCAGCCGTGAGCTGCAGATCAACGTCGAGCCCAAACCGGCCTTGATGTACGACTTTTACGGCTTTCCCGAGCCACTCTACCGGATTCGCTGGCCTGCCAGCAGCCCCGAGTGGCTGCAACAAGGGGTGAGCGACCAGCTGGCACTGGCCGGACTGACCGCCACCCCGGTGCGGCGCGAGCTGGATCACGGGGTCTGGTCGCCGCTCTCCCTGATCGACCCAAACAGCGAGATCCCGCTGGTGCAGATCTCCATTCCCGCGAGTTTCACCCCGGCCCAGTTGTGGCAACT
>NZ_QAJD01000050.1:7482-16936 GCF_003061465.1 Aeromonas sp. HMWF017 | reverse complement strand
ATTGGGGACGTTGCGTAGTCAGGGGATTGGCATCCTCGCCTCCGGCGCCATCACCCACAACCTGCGGGCGCTGGCACCGGAAGGCTCGCCGGTGCCAGAGTGGGCCAGCCAGTTTGTCGACTGGCTGGAGCAGAAGATGGCCGACGAGGATCGTCTGGCGCTGCTCGACTATCGCCAGCAGGCTCCAGGCGCGGTGGAGTCCCATCCCCACGATGACCACCTGCGCCCGCTCTTTGTGGCGTTGGGGGCGGCCGATGGTGTGGCGCCGACCCGGCTGCACGAAAGCTGGGATGGCGGCAGCCTCTATATGGGCGCCTACCGCTTCGGCTGATAGCCTCTCAACAAGACCCCGCCAATTGGCGGGGTCTTGTTATTTTCGGCGTAGTGATTTAGCCGATGGTACTGGTGATTGAGCTGATGCTACTCAGGGGACCACTACCCGGCTCTCGCCGCCGCCGAGGGCTTCGACTCTGATCTGCACGCCAATCCGTTCTACCAGCGTCTGGACGTGGGAGATGACCCCGATCTGGCGACCGGCGGCTTGGAGGGAGTCGAGGCTGGCGAGCGCCAGATCCAGACTGTCCGGATCCAGGGTGCCAAACCCCTCGTCGATAAAGAGCGACTCGACCTGGGTCTGCCGTGACGAGAGGCTGGAGAGGGCCAGCGCCAGCGCCAGCGACACCAGAAAACTCTCGCCACCGGAGAGGGAGTCCACCGAGCGCACCTCGTCCCCCATATCGAGATCCACCACTTGCAGCGCCAGATCGGTGCCGGGTACTCGCTCCAGCCGGTAGCGGGGCGAGAGCTCGGCGAGCTGGGCGTTGGCCTCCAGCAGCAGACGCTCGAGGGTGAGGCTCTGGGCAAAGGTGCGGAACTTGGCGCCGTTGGCCTGCCCGATCAGATCGCACAGCTGCTGCCAGTGGTCGGCCACCGCCTGCTGGGCAGCCAGCTCCTGTTGCAGGCTACCCGCCTTGAGGGCGGCGGCTTCGGCCTGTGCCAGCTTGCTCTTGCACTCGAACAGCTGCTCTTCAAGGGCACGACAACGGGCATCGAGAGCCGTCAGCTGCTCGCTCAGCTCTGCATCCGGCAGGGCGGCCAGCTCGGGGTGATGCTCGCGATAGCGATCCCGCTTGCTCTCCTCCAGCGCCAGCGCCCGTTGCCGCTCGGCAAGGCGGGTACGCGCCTCACCAAGGGCATCTTCCAACCCTTGCAGGGCCGTGCGGCGAGCCTTGAGTTCATCGGGGCTGATGGCCAGCAGGCGGCGCAGGTCGTATTCGGCAACGCCAAGGGTACTGGCGTGGGCAGCCCAGCGCCCCAGCACCTCCCGCTTGCGGCGACTGCTGGTCTGCTTTTCCTGCTCCACATGGGTGAGACGGGTCTTGAGTTCGGTCTGCCGCTCCCGCAGAACGCGGGCGCTGCTTTGCATCAGCTCCAGTTCGCTGGCGAGCTGTTGCAGACGCTGTTGCCAGCGGCTCTCGACCAGCGGGATCTCCTCGCCACCGAGACAATCGCTGCGGCTGGTGAGCAGCCCCTGCCGTTGCTGCTCGTGCTCCTTGTAGTCCCGCTCGAGTTTGTGCAGCAGCTCGCGCTGGGTCTGCAGGCGTGCCTCCTGCGCGCTCAGGGCGGGGGTGAGGCTGGCGATCTCGCTGGCCAGACGCTCCCACTCGCTCTGGCCGTGCAGCCAGGCTTCGCAGGCTCGCTGCCACTCGTGCCACTGCTGGCTGCCGAGCCACTGGCGCCACGGTTGGCCGCCCATCTGCTCATCGAGGCGGTGGGCGCCCTGTTCGAGGCGCTGGCGCAGGGTCGCCTCCTGCTCGCCCATCCCCTTCACTTCCCCTTCCAGTGCGATGCGCTGGCGGTCGGCCTCCTGCCACTGCAGGTCAAACTGCTGGTGCTGGGCAGCCAGTTGGCTCAGTTGTTGACGCACCCCTTGCAGCTGTTGTTGGCCAAGCTGGGCCTGACGCAGCTGCTGCTGGCTCTGGGCCAACCCCTGCTCCAGCGTCTGTCCACGGCCAAGCAATGTGCTCATCAGCTCGTTCCACTCAATGGGGCTTTGGCGCAACGGCAGCGAATGGCCGAGCAGGGTATAGCCCCCCAGCTGTTGCCAGCGCTGGGTCAGCTGCTCGGCGCGGGTTTCCAGCTCTGGCAGGTGCTGCTGGCGTACCGCCAGCTGGCGGGCCAGCTCCTGACGCTCGCTCTCGCACTGAATGTATTGATGGTTGAGCCGCTCCCACTCCAGCTCCAGACTGCGGGCCCGTTCCGCCAGTTGACCAAGAATGCCGGCCACCTGGGGCTGGCTCTGGCTGTAGGGGTGCTCCCCGGAACCGCACAGCGGGCAAGGTTCGCCATCGCTCAGGATATGGCGATACTGCTCGAAGCTGGCGATGGCGCGGGACTGCTCCAGCGCGTGGCGCGCCTCATCCCGCTGCAGGGCGAGCCGCTCGCGGGCGGGGGCCAGCTCTTCGCCAAGGGTGACGAGCTTGCCCAGCGCCTGCTCCAACTGGGCAATCTCCTGCTGCAAGCGGCCATGCTGTTCGCCGTGGTTGCGGCCATAGTCGGCCAGCTCCAGCAGCTGGCGCAGCTGACCCAGTTGTTCGGTTTGCTGCTGCCACTGCTCCTGCGCCTTGGCGAGGCGGCTCTCCCACTGCTGCTCCTGCAACTCGTTCTGTTGCTGTTGCAGCCGAGCTTGTTCATGTTGCCAGTAGTCGCGCTCCTGCTGGCCTTGCTCCAGCTGGCGCTGCAACTGCTGCAGGGCACGCAGCTTGTGATCCCGCAGGGTGAGCAGTTGCTGCAGCTTGTCGGCATCCTCGGCCCAATCCTGCATTGCTGTGAGCAGGGGCTGCCACTGGCGGGCCACCGGTGCCAGCTCCTTGTGCTCTTCGAGCCAAAGGCCCCACTGTTGGTGCTGCTGCTTGAGCAGTTCCACCTGTCGGCTCTGCTCGCGCCAACCCTGCTCGAGGGTGAGCTGTACTTCTCGTTCCTGCGCCCCCTCCTGCTGGATCTTCTGCAACTGCTGCACTTTTTCCCGGATGCGGGTATCGAGCTCCTGCGCCCGCTTTAGTTCGGGTTGCAGGGCACCCCATTCCCGCTCTGCGGCGATCTTCTCCGCCAGCAACTGCTGTTCGGTCAGCGCGCTCTGCTGGGTCTGCTCTTCGAGTTTGGCCAGCTCCGGCCCCAGCTCGGCGATCACCTTCTCCTGCTGATGCACTTCCAGAGTGAGGCGGGCCAGCTCGTCGTGATCGGCGCGGGCTACCTGGGCCTGTTCGGCACGGGCAAACTCCTCACGCTCGGGGGCCGCGGCGCCGTGGGCCTGCAGGGCGGCATCGAGCGCCGCCTGTCCCTCGGCGCAGCCCTGCAACTGGGCGGCAATGCGGCTGTTGAGGTCGCGCAAGTCCTGCATCAGCTGCTGCTGTTGCTGCTCGTGCTTGAGGGTGGTGGAGAGGCTCACCTGCTGGCTTACCCACTGTTCGCGGGTCGCTTCGTCCATCAACGCCACGTCGCCGAGGCGCTGGGCAATAGTGGCCAGCTTCTGCTGCTCTTCCCGCGCCCGTTCATAGGTCTGGATGGAGATGGCGGAGTAGAGCTCGGTGCCGGTCATCCGTTCGAGCAGGGCGGAGCGCTCGTTGGCATCCGATTTGAGGAAGGCGGCAAATTCCCCCTGCGGCAGGATCACCGCGCGGCGGAACTGCTCCCAGGAGAGACCCACCAGCTCGTCGATGCGATCCTGCAGCTCCCGCTTGCTGCCGGAGAAGACCTGCCCGGACTCCACATCGGTCAGGGTGCGCTCCTGCGCCTGAAAGCGCCCCTCCGAGCGGTTTCGCGCCCGGCGCACCGCCCAGCGGGCCAGCCAGATGCGACCATCGCAGCCACGAAACTGCACCTCGGCAAAGCCGCTGGCGTGACCGCGACTGAGGATGCCGCGCACGTCGTTTGCCTTGAGCTTCTCCTCGTCATCCATGCGGCCCACTTCGGCCACGTTCTTGCGATTGGCGATAAAGCGCGGCATCTCGTCGTATAAGGCCAGACAAATGGCGTCGAGCAATGTGCTCTTGCCCGCACCGGTATTGCCGGTGATGGCAAACAGCCCCGCGGCGCCGAGTGCCCCCCTGGTAAAGTCGATGGTGAAGGGGCCGGTCAGACTGGCCAGATTCTCACCTGACAGAGACAAGATTTTCATTGGTTTGACTCCTTCACCTGCTCCAGGATCTCTTCAAACGAGGCAACCAGTCCGGCCTCGGGCTCCCCTTCAAACTGGCGCTGATAGCAGAGGCGAAACACCTCGGTGGGAGAGAGCTCATCGAGCCTGCGCCGCTCGCGACCATCGGCCAGTCCTTCTCCCGAGCCCTGATACTGGGTGCTGATGCGGGCCAGCCGCACCGGCTTGTCTGCGATGGCCGCCAGAATCCGTTCGCGAATGCGCGCCTCGGGCTTGGGCAGCAGCAGCCGCACTTCGAGGAAAGGTTGTGCCTCTTGTGGACAATCAGGCAGTTCGAGCGATGCGATGGCGTTCAGCGCGTCGTCGAGGGTGCTCTGGGGCAGGCGGATCATCTCCACCGCGCGGGGCACCGGGATCCGCTCCAGCCCGGCCAGTTTCCCCTCCGCAAAGGTCACTTCCAGCACCTGATGGTTGTAGTTGGCTTCGGCAAGCGAAAGCGGCAGCGGTGAGCCGCTGTAGTGCACCCCCTCGGCCGGGCTCTGGGCCAGATGGAGGTGACCGAGCGCCGTGTAGTCTGCACCGGCAAAGAGTTCGGCAGGCAGGGCGTGCTGGTTGCCGCCGAGCACCCGCCGCTCCGACAGCTCCGAGAGTTGGCCCGCCGCCAGATAGGCGTGGCCCATGGCGATGAGCGGCAGCGCCTCCCCGCAGCGGGCGCGCCCTTCGGCCAGTACCTCGGCGTAGACCTGTCGAACCCCTTCGATCAGCCTGTCTTGTCCTTCTTCCAAAGACTCTACCCGCAGATCGCTGCTGCGCAGGAACGGCACGGCGGCGCACCAGGCGGCAATGTTGCCCTCCTTGTCTTGCAGCGGTACCAGCAGGCGGTCGGTCTCTAGCTTGCCCTCACTGTCGCGGCTGATGCTGCCCACCAGATGCAGATCAAAGGCGCGCAGCAGCTCGTGGGGGGCATCGAGCTTGGAGGGGGAGTCGTGGTTGCCGCCGATCAGCACCATGTTGAGGCGGGGCATCTCGGCGCGCAGTCTGGCCAGAAAGCGGTAGAGCTGTTGCCAGGCGCTGGCGGGGGGATTGGCGGTATCAAACAGATCGCCCGCTACCAGCAGGGCGTCGATCTCACGCGCCTTGAGGGTGTCGCTCAGCCAGTCGAGGAAGGCATCGTGTTCAAAACGGCGGTCATGGCCATGAAGTTGATGGCCAAGGTGCCAGTCGGCGGTATGGAGGATTTTCATTGGAAAGCAGCCCGGTTGCAGGGACGGTGCCTGTGGCACCCGATGAAGACAAGATGAGGATGCCCCGTGCTTTTTTCAAGTAAAACAGGGGGCTGGCATCGATTCAGGCAGGTTCGCAGCACATCCGGTATTGGGGGTGGCCGGTAAGGGGATCGGACTCCTCGGCCTCAATGACGAAGCCGTGGCGGCGATAGAAACGCACCGCCTGATCATTCTCGACAAAGACCCGGGCGTGGAGCGACGCCCCCTGACGCTTCGCCTCCTGCAGCAGGGTGTGGCCAACGCCGCGGCCCTGACGGTCGGGGCGCACGAACAGGGCGGCGAGATAGTTGTCCACCAATGCCATGAAACCGAGCAGATCGCCACGCTCCTCGAACACCCAGATGGCGGCGCGATCGAGATAGCGGGTACGCAGATCCTCCTGGGCCTGCCACCAGCAGGAGGCATCGACGAAATCGTGGGCCTGCAGGGAGGCCAGCAACCAGATTTCGACGATCTCTTCCATGTCTTCCGGGCGACTGGGCCGCAACATACCTTCATCCTTATTAACAATTTACTTTCGCAGTCTAGGAGAACTTGATGAACAAACTGGTGACATAAATGAGACCCTGTGAGGTCGATCGCCCTTTATTTAGCGAGAATGATTGGCTGATCACAAAGCGCCTCTCTAGTACAATGCCCGCCGGACAATCTAGAGACCGAGGACGCCATGTGGTTTAAAAACCTGCAGATTTATCGCTTTACCCGCCCCTTTGACCTGACCGTGGATCAGCTGGAAACCCAGCTGGAAGCCTGTGCCTTCACCCCTTGCGGCAGTCAGGACATCTCCCGTTTCGGGTGGGTCAAGCCCCTTGGCAAATTCGGCTCAACCCTGACCCACTCTGCCTCCGGCCACATCCTCATCTGCGCCCGCAAAGAGGAGAAGATGCTGCCCGGTACCGTGGTCAAGGAGATGCTGGCCGAGAAGGTAGAGGCGATCGAGTTCGAACAGGGACGCGCCCTCAAGAAGAAAGAGAAGGAAGCGTTGAAAGAGGAGATCCTCCACACCCTGCTGCCCCGTGCCTTCAGTCGTACCAGCCAGACTTTCGCCTGGATCAATCCGGCCGACAATTTGATGGTGGTGGATGCAGGTTCTGCCAAGAAGGCGGATGATCTGCTGGCACTGTTGCGCAAATCCATCGGCTCCCTGCCGGTGGTGCCGGTGGCCCTCAAGAACCCGCCCGAGATCACCATGACCGAGTGGCTGAACGAGGGCAACCTGCCGGCCTCCTTCACTCTGGAAGATGAAGCCGAGCTGCGCAGTGCCATGGAGCACGGCGGTATTATCCGCTGCAAGCAGCAGGATCTGATGACGGATGAAATCAAGAACCACCTGGCCAACGACAAGCTGGTGACCAAGCTGGCCCTCAACTGGGGCGAGACCGTCAGCTTCGTGCTGGGGGATGACCTCTCCATCAAGCGCCTGAAATTCAGCGAAGAGCTGCGTGAGCAGAACGATGACGTCACCAACGAAGATCCGGCTGCCCGTCTGGATGCCGATTTCGCGCTGGTGACCGCCGAGCTCTCCCAGTTTATCCCGGCGCTGTTTGCCGCCCTGGGTGGCGAAGAGCAGTCCATCTAACCGGACATGCGCCTGTTTGGCCTCTGCTATCCCATCGTAAAAGCCGCCTTCGGGCGGTTTTTTTATGTCTGTTACGGATAGCCATTATTGATAGATGAGTAAGATATTGATCTTGTTCAATAACTTGAGCTACCAGCGCCAATCGTGACATAGTCCCTCTTCATGGTCATAAAACAGACAAGGAGAGTGTCATGTTGCGCAAACCTCTGGGGCTGGCTGTCGCCCTTGCCCTGCTGGCCGGTTGTGCCAGTGACAACGGCTTTCACTACACCCCGCCAGCCCAGACCCTGATCGCACCCGAAGCCGCCAGTGGCTGGACCGACAAACAGGGCTGGCAGGGCCATGACTTCATGGTGGCGGCCGCCAACCCGCTGGCGGTGGATGCGGGCTACCAGATCATCAAGGCCGGTGGCAGTGCCGTCGATGCCGCCATTGCGGTACAGCTGGTATTGACGCTGGTGGAGCCGCAATCCTCCGGGATCGGTGGCGGGACGCTGCTGCTGGTGTGGGATGGCCGCAAGGTGAGTGCGGTGGATGGCCGCGAGACGGCGCCGGCTGCCGCCACCGACCAGCTGTTTATGCAAGATGGCAAGCCGCTGGCGTTTTATGACGGGGTGGTGGGAGGCCGCTCGGTCGGCGTTCCCGGCACCCTGCGCGCTCTGGCACTGGCCCATCAACGTTATGGCAAGCTACCCTGGGCTGTGCTGTTCGAGCCCGCCATCACGCTGGCAGAACAAGGATTTGTGATAAGTCCACGGCTGGCCACATTGCTGGCCAAGGATCCCTATCTGGCACGGGATCCGCAGGCGCGTGCCTACTTCTATCAGGCGGATGGCAGCCCCAAAACGGCGGGTACCCGGCTGACCAACCCGGCGTTGGCCAGGGTGCTGCGCACTCTGGCCACAGAGGGGGCGGATGCCTTCTATCAGGGGCCGCTGGCGGATGCCATGGTGGCAAAGGTACGCCAACATCCCACCAATCCTGGGGTACTGGCGGCCACCGATCTGGCCAGCTATCAGGCCAAACTGCGGGATGGCCTCTGCTTTGACTATCGCCAGAGCAAGATCTGCGGCTTTCCCATTCCCTCGTCCGGCACTCTGGCGCTCGGCCAGATCTTCGGCATGCTGGAGAGCCGCGATATGGCAGCCCTCAAGCCGATCACCACGAAGGAGGGGGGGCTGGCAGCCTCCAGCGAGGCTATCCACCTCTACAGCGAAGCGGCGCGTCTCGCCTTCGCCGATCGCAACCAGTACGTCGCCGACAGCGATTTTGTCAGCGTGCCGGTGCAGGGGTTGCTGGACAAGGGCTATCTGGCCGAACGCGGCAAACTTGTCGGTCAGCACTCCATGGGGATTGCCAAGCCCGGCACGCCGCCACTGGCGCTGGCGCGGGGCAAGGATGCGACCCCGGAACTCCCCTCCACCAGCCATGTCTCGATCGTCGACAAGGCAGGGATGGCCATCTCCATGACCAGCTCCATCGAGGATGGTTTCGGATCGCGTCAGATGGTCAACGGCTACCTGCTCAACAACCAGCTCACCGATTTCTCCTTCACCTCGGTAGATGCTGCCGGTCTGCCGGTGGCAAACCGGGTGGAGCCGGGCAAGCGGCCCCGCTCCACCATGTCACCCCTGCTGGTGTTTGACAAGCCAAGCGGCGAGCTGACCATGACGCTGGGCTCGCCGGGGGGCTCCGCCATCATCAACTACGTGGGCAAGACCCTGCTCGGCACTCAGGATTGGGGCCTGAACTTGCAACAGGCCATCAATCTGCCCAACTTTGGCAGCCGCAACGGCCCCACCGAGCTGGAAGCGGGACGCACCCCCCTGTCGGTGGTCGAGGAATTGAAGGCGAGGGGACACGAGGTGGTACTGAACGAGCAGACCTCCGGCCTGCAAGGGGTTGAGCGCAACGCTGGTGGCTGGTTTGGCGCAGCGGATCCGCGCCGGGAAGGGATCGCCAAAGGGGAGTGAGGTTCCCATAGCAACAAGGCCAGCATGATGCTGGCCTTGTTGCTGATGGAGCGTGACGGAGCGGTTACTGGATACCCAGCAGCTCCACGTCAAAGATCAGGACGGATTCAGTGGGATATTGCCACTGGAGCGTCCTGCGCGGTTACTGGATACCCAATAGCTCCACGTCAAAGATCAGGACTGAGCCCGGCGGGATTTTGCCAGCGGCGCGGTCGCCGTAGGCGAGGTTGGCAGGGATGTAGAAACGGGTCTTCTCACCTTCCACCATCAGCTGCACCCCTTCGGTCCAGCCAGCGATCACCTGATTGAGGCCAAACTCGATGGGCTCGCCACGGGCGACCGAGCTATCAAAGACGGTGCCGTCCAGCAGCTTGCCCTCGTAGTGCACCTTCACCTTGCTGGTGGCGGTGGGGTGAACCGTGCCGGTGCCCGGGGTCAGCACTTCGTACTGCAGGCCGGA
>NZ_QAJD01000050.1:0-7441 GCF_003061465.1 Aeromonas sp. HMWF017 | reverse complement strand
TACTTGGCCACGACCATCATCAGGGCGGGCAGGGCGAAGAAGAGTCCCGCCACATAGCCAAGCGCCAGCAGCTTGTTCTCGCTGCCAATCCGGGCCAGCCCTTCGGCGGCGCGCACCGGCAGGTCACGCAGGAATGGCAGGCCATAAATCAGCGCCACGGCGAAGACGTTGAACAACACGTGGACCAGCGCAATGGTCAGGGCCAGCTGGGCACCGGCTCCGCTGATGGCGGTGGCAGCCAGCAGGGCGGTGATGGTGGTACCGATATTGGCGCCCAGAGTGAAGGGGTAGAGCTGGCGAGTGCTAAACACGCCGCCGCCGGCCAGCGGGATCATCAGGCTGGTGGTGGTGGAAGAGGACTGCACCATGATGGTCACCAGCGCACCGGAGGTGATGCCGCTCAGCGGGCCACGGCCCAGCGCCTTGTGCAGCACCTCTTTGGCTCGGCCAACCAGCACCTTCTGCAGCACTTTGCCCAGATAAGTGACGCTGGCCAGGATCAGCAGGATACCGATGACGATGGTGGCGATGGCGGCACCCTTGCCCGGCAGGAAGGCGACGACGCTGTCGATCAGCTGCTGGGCCGGTGCGGTCAGCGGCTTCATGAAATCCATGCCCTTCATCGACATGTTGGCAGAGCCCACCAGCATGTTGGCCAGCCACTCGGCGCTATGCTGCAGCAGACCGAACATCAGCTCCAGCGGCAGGAAGATGACCACGGCCAGCAGGTTGAAGAAGTCGTGTACGGTGGCGGCGGCGAAGGCACGGCGGAACTCGGTGCGGTCGCGGACATGGCCCAGCGACACGATGGTGTTGGTGATGGTGGTGCCGAGGTTGGCACCCATGACCATGGGAATGGCCATGCCGATGGGCAGGCCGCCAGCAACCAGACCGACGATGACCGAGGTCACAGTGCTGGAGGATTGCACCAGCGCGGTCGCCAGGATGCCGAGCAGCAGGGCGACGAAGGGGTTGTTGGCAAACGCGAAGATCTGGGCTGCGCCCTCGGCGCCGCCGGAGAAATCTTTGAAGCCGTGGGAGATGGCGCCCACGGCAACCAGGATCAGGTAGACCAGTACGATGACACTCATCCAGTTGAACAGGGCGCGGGTCGCGGGCGGCTGTGACAAGGAGTGATGGTGTTGCATAAAGCCTCTTGAGACGGTCATTCCGTCTTGGGTTGTTGATGACCCGCGCATTTAATCAATGGTTAATGACAGAAATATGACAACGTGACATTTCGATGATGTTTTTATGACGACGAACTGCGGCGACAGGCGCTGACCGAGCCGGTTGGCTCTGGGAGGCAAAAGGGGGAACGAAGGCACTGCCGCCTTGCCAGCCGGGACGTGATCGCTACACTGCGCCCCTTTATTGGCAAGCAGGAGTAAACAAGATGATGCGTGCATGGATCCTCTCTCTGTCGCTGGGGCTGCTCTCGGCAGGGGCACTGGCCAGCCTGTTGAAAACCGACTGCAACCTCGACAAGGCCCTCAAAAACGAAGCGGTGAATGCCACTCTGGGGGTCAAGGGCAACTGTGATACCAGCAAGCTGGTGAAGCAGGAGAAAGAGAAGGTGAAAGCTGAGGTGCAAAAAGGCCGCAACGACCTGCTGGGCGAGAAGCGTGCCGACCTCAAGGAGAGCGGCAACGGTATGCAGCAGAAGATGGACAAGGCAAACCAGCAGTTGCACAAGGCGGAGCAGGATGCCAAAACCATCGCTCGCGATCCGCTCAAGGCTGCGGCGACCGCGGTGCTGGATAAGCAGTAAGCAGACCGGGCCCAAGCCCGTGTGACCGGCAACAGACCGGAAGCAAAAAGGGGAGCCATGGCTCCCCTTCTGTCTATCCGTTATCCGCAAAGGATCAGGCGTCAGCCGCTTCCTCGTACTGACGGAACGGGATACGGAACACCGCCAGACGCAGGAACAGATAGGTTGCGCCGAGGCCCGCCCAGATCAGGCCCAGCTCCAGCGAGCTCTGCTCCAGGTTGATCCACAGAGCACCGATGGTGGCGGCACCGAGCAGCGGCATCAACAGGTAGATGACGTGATCCTTGAGGGTCTTGTTGCGCTTCTCGCGCACCCAGAACTGACAGATCACCGACAGGTTGACGAAGCTGAAGGCCACCAGTGCGCCGAAGTTGACCAGCGCCAGCGCGGTATCCAGATCAAACGACACGGCGGAGAGGGCCAGACCGCCCACCATCAGCACGTTGATGGCCGGAGTACGATATTTCGGATGGATGTAGCCAAACACCCGCTCCGGGATCATGCGATCACGCCCCATCACGTAGAGGATGCGCGACACACCGGCGTGAGCCGCCATGCCGGAGGCCAGTACCGCGACCGTGGTGCAGACCAGAACTACGGATTGGAAGAAGGTGCCGCCAACGTAGAGGGCGATCTCCGGCAGTACAGCATCCGGATGCTGGAAGCGGGCGAGGCTCGGGAAGTAGAGCTGCAGGCAGTAAGAGACCACCACGAAGATGATGCCGCCGATAAGGGCAGTCAGCACGATCGCCTTGGGGATCACCTTGCCAGCGTTCGGGGTCTCTTCGGAGAGAGAGCTCAGACCGTCAAAGCCTAGGAACGAGAAGCAGAGGATGGTCGCACCGGTAAAGAGCGGCACCATCTGGGCAGAGTCGAAGTGGAACGGACGGCTGCTCATCAGGGTGCCAGCGCCTTCACCGTGGTAGATGCCCCACGCCATCAGGCCGATAAAGAGGGTGATGATGGCGAGCTGGATCACCACGATCAGGCCATTGAAGTTGGCCACCAGATTGATGCCGCGCAGGTTCAGGAAGGTCATCACGGTCACCAGACCGAAGATGAACACCCAGGGCTCGACGCCCGGGAACATGGCGGTCAGGTAGATCTTGGCCAAGAGGATGTTGATCATCGGCATGAACATGTAGTCGAGCAGGGATGACCAGCCGACCATGAAACCGACATAAGGGTTGAACACCTTCTGGGCGTAGGTATAGGCGGAGCCCGCAGAGGGGAACTTGCGTACCAGATGACCGTAGCTGAAGGCGGTGAGCAGGATGCCACCCAGTGCCAGCAGATAGGCGGTGGCGACCCGGCCTTCGGTGATGTCACCGACGATGGCGAAGGTGTCGAAGACAGCCATGGGGGTCAGATAGGCCAGACCCATCACAATCACTTGTGTCAGGGTAAGGGTCTTGAGCAGCTTGGCGTTTTGCGATGCCATTACGCTTTCTCCTCAATCAGTGCCGCAGCACGTGCTTGCAACGAGCGCAGGGATACGATGGATTCGCAAGCCTGTACATCAAGGGCGCCGGGGAGGCGCATACCGGGCTGTACCGGCAGGAAAGCATTAAAACGCCCCATTGTTATCCTCTCAACGTCGGGAGATTGTTTGGCAATCTCGAATATCACTTCCGGAAACGTTCCGGCCTCTTGTGGTGGGTTTGTACTGCACTTCAAAAATACAAAAACCGATGTCGCAGTGAACATCGGTCCTTTATTGGCGGCGTATTGTGCATTCGGTCAGCCCCCTTGACAAGCAAAAAAGGGCGGATTAACGCATTTTTTTGCATACGCACGGGGCAGGTAAGTGGTCACTCGCCCCCTGCAGCCGTCCCCGAGCCGCTCCCCCTTTTTCGGGGGGGAAGAGAACCCTGTCATGGCGTATGAAAAATCGGCAAATCGGGGCTGCAGGGTGCATAGCGCCTCAACATTGATCCTGATCATATTTGCCGGCGCTCCCCCGGGCTCGAGTCCAGCGAACTTATCGGCTGGCGGGGGATGGGAGGGGGTGAAGTGGATAAAGAGTGGCTGCATATCCATTCACATTAATGACTGAGGATAGAAGGCGACGCGGCTCGGGCCATGGCACGGCGAGCAGCCCGGCAGGGTAGTTATTTGAAATCAGTCACACTTCCTGCAGAAACCGCATTTCTGACAACCCGTGCAGCTGGCAACCAGAACACCGCAAAAACAACAAGGAGCCCGCAGGCTCCTTGTTCGCTATGGGGGGAGGGGCGCCAGCGGTTATTGGGCGATCTCCACCTTGTCGGCGGTATGCAGCGGGATGCGGAACACAGTCAGGCGCAGGAACAGGTAGATGGCACCGAGCGCAGCCCAGATCAGACCCAGCTCGAAGGAGGAGGGCTCGAGGTTGAGCCACAGTACTCCGATGCAGGCGGCGCCACAGAGCGGCAGCAGCAGGTACATCAGGTGATCCTTGAGACACTTGTTGCGGCCCAGCTTCACATAGAAGTGGGCAATCACCGCCAGATTGACGAAGGTGAAGGCCACCAGGGCGCCGAAGTTGATCAGCGCCAGCGCCATCTCCAGATCCAGCGACACCGCAGAGAGGGCCAGCAGGCCGACCAGCAGCACGTTGAACGCCGGAGTCTGCCACTTCGGATGGATGTAACCGAAGAAGCGGGCGGGCAGGGCGCGATCACGACCCATCACATAGAGCAGGCGCGATACACCGGCGTGGGAGGCGAGCCCGGAGGCCAGCACCGCTACTGTGGTGCAGACCAGCACCACCGCCTGGAACAGCTTGCCGCCGACATAGAGGGCGATCTCCGGCAGTACCGCATCCGGATGCTGGAAGCGGGAGATGTCCGGGAAGTAGAGCTGCAGGAAGTAGGAGGTGGTGACAAACAGCACACCGCCGATCAGCGCCGTCAGCACGATGGCGCGGGGGATCACCCGATCCGCGTCCGGGGTCTCTTCCGACAGGGTACTGATGGCGTCAAAACCGAGGAACGACAAACAGAGGATGGAGGCCCCCATCAGCAGCGGCGACACCTGGATCTGCTCGGAGAAGAAGGGACGGCTGCTGGCCACGGTCCCCAACCCTTCACCGTTGTGAACGCCCCAGGCGATCAGGCCGATGAAGATGGCGATGATGCTGAACTGCATCACCACGATCAGGCTGTTGAAGTTGGCCACCAGCTTGATGCCGCGCAGGTTGAGGGCGGTCATCACCGCCGCCAGACCAAAGATATAGGTCCAGGGCTCCACGTTCGGGAAGAGGGCTTCCAGATAGATCTTGGCCAGCAGCATATTGATCATCGGCATAAACATGTAGTCGAGCAGGGAGGTCCAGCCCACCATAAAGCCGACATAGGGGTGAAACACCTTCTGGGCATAGGTATAGGCGGAGCCAGCTGACGGGAACTTGCGCACCAGATGGCCGTAGCTCAGGGCAGTGAACAGCATGCCGATGAGGGCAAACAGGTAGGCGGTCGGCACATGGCCTTCGGTGATTTCGGTAACGATGCCGAAGGTGTCGAACACCGCCATGGGGGTGAGGTACGCCAGTCCCATAACCACGACCTGCCACAGTTTGAGGGTCTTTTTCAGACCAACCTGCTGGGCCGCCATTATGCATGTTCCTCATGCAGTGCCAGAGTGGCACGGTCCATCAACGAAACCGGGAGAGAGGCCCGGGAATCAAGGGCGCCAGGGCGGCGCACACCGGCCATGGCCGGTTGGAAAGCATTGAGATGCCCCATGTTGTTCCTCACTAGACTTGGTGTCGGGAGACTGCTGCCAATCTCGCTATCTTTTCCGGGGGTGATCCGGCCTCGTTTATGGGTTTGTTCACTGTCTAAAAAAGAACCGATGCCATTGTTTTACATCGGTTCTTTCAGTGGCGGCGCATTGTGCATTTGCAGGGCCCCCTTGACAAGAAAAAAAGGGGGCAAAATTGCATTTATTTGCACAGGTAAGTGGTCACTTTCCTGCTGGTCAGGCCAGCACGGCCTCCAGTGATTTTTCAAGGAGTTGCAGCCCCTCGTCAATCACTGCCGCAGGGGCTGTCAGGGGGGCGAGAAAACGGATGACATTTGCGCGCACCCCGCATGAGAGCAGGACCAGACCCCGTTTGCCCGCCTCGGCCACCAGTCGCTTGGTAAGGTCGGGATCGGGCTGGCTGGCATCACGCCGTTTCACCAGCTCCATGGCCACCATGGCACCGGGGCCGCGAATTTGACCTATGCAGTCAAAACGCTCGGCTATGCGTTCCAGCCCCGCCTTGATCTGCTCCCCCTGATCCAGCGCTTTCTGGTTGAGTTTTTCCTCGTCGATCACCTGCAAGACCGCCAGCGCGGCGGCGCAGGCGATGGGGGAACCGGCATAGGTACCACCCAGCCCCCCCGGCTTGGCCGAGTTCATGATCTCTGCCTTGCCCACCACGGCTGACAGGGGGAAGCCCCCCGCCAGACTCTTGGCCAGGGTCATGATGTCCGGCTCGATGCCGGCATACTCGGTGGCGAAGGTCTTGCCGGTGCGACAGAAGCCGCTCTGGATCTCGTCGCAGATGAGCAGAATGCCGTGCTGGTCGCAGACGCTGCGAAGCTTCTGCATAAAGCTCGGGGAGGCGGGGTAGAAGCCCCCTTCGCCCTGTACCGGCTCGATAATGATGGCGGCAACCCTGCTCGGCTCGATATCGGCACTGAAACAGAGCTCGAGGGCGTGCAGGGCATCCTCTTCACTCACCCCGAGATAATCGGCGGGGAAGGGGATGTGGTAGACCTCCCCCGGGAAGGGGCCAAAGCCGGTCTTGTAGGGGACTACCTTGCCGGTGAGCGCCATCCCCATCATGGTGCGGCCGTGAAAGCCTCCCTTGAAAGCGATGGTGCCGCTGCGACCGGTGTGGGCACGGGCAATCTTGATGGCGTTCTCAACCGCCTCGGCGCCGGTGGAGAGAAACAGGGTGCGCTTCGGGGTCGGGCCGGGCACCAGGGCGTTGAGCTTCTCGGCAAGCTCGATATAGCCCGGGTAGGGGGTGACCTGAAAGCAGGTGTGGCTGAATTTTTCCAGCTGCTCGCGCACCGCCGCCACCACTTTCGGGTGGTTGTGGCCGGTATTGAGCACGGCGATACCGGAGGAAAAGTCGATGTAGCGGTTGCCCTCCACATCCCACAGCTCGGCATTTTGCGCACGGTCGATGAAGACCGGCAGCAGGGTGCCAACGCCATTGACCACTGATGCTTCGCGGCGCGCTTGCCACGCCTTGTTTGATTCTGACTGACTCATCTTTCCTCCCTGAGGGGCCGCTGCCCCCGATATTCCCTGAAAATGTGGCAGGCGTTTTGGCGCCCATCACCGCCGATCAGCCCATCGGGCCAGATCGGCGGCGCCTTGTCTCTCTGTTGCAGCCCTAGCGAATGGCGCCAAAGCAAAGGTATTTGGTCTCCAGATACTCCTCCAGCCCCTCGGCGGCCCCTTCCCGGCCCAGCCCCGACTCCTTGATGCCGCCAAAGGGGGCCAGCTCGGTCGAGATGATCCCCTCGTTGATGCCGACCATGCCGTACTCCAGCTGCTCGGCGACGCGCCACACCCGGGCGATGTCGCGGCCATAGAAGTAGGCGGCCAGGCCATAAGGGGTGTCGTTGGCAATGGCGATGGCTTCGGCTTCCGTCTCGAAGCGCACCAGCGGGGCGACCGGGCCGAAGA
>NZ_QAJD01000183.1:0-7365 GCF_003061465.1 Aeromonas sp. HMWF017 | reverse complement strand
AGGAGGCGCATATTACGCCTCTCACTTCGAAAGTCAAGCGATTGTTTTCGCTTTTCTTTCGGCGCCCACTTCGCTAGGAAGCTGGCTCATCAGTTCGGCGTGTTACGCCGTGCTGGTAGGGGCGCATTATAGGGAGCGACGCTGCGATGACAAGACTTTTTTTGAAGAAAATCACGAAAATTTCAAATTATTCAATTAGAAACAGCTTATTCAGTGTATATATACAATGTTATCCACAATCCGGTTATTTCACTCCCATTTTAGCGTCATTTATGTCGCCTTCAGTGACCTTGGGAATGCCATACTGGAGCCGATAACCTCTCCCGAGTGCTCCATGGTAGCGCCAATCAGGAAAGCTGGTTACCATGGAGGTGAATATAGTGTTGCACCTTTTTTGCTTTCATTTACAAAAGGTCTTTTAAGATGAATTTATCCAAGTTTCCCGTATATATGCAGGCCGCAATCCTTGCTCTGGTATTGGCAGTGGTTGGCTACCTGGTTGCCCAGGCCCTGCAGTTCTCTTTGAAAGCGGAAGTGATTTTTGCAGCAGGTCTGGCCATCGGCGGTTTCGTGGTACCGCTGTTCCTGAAGCGAACCCCGGCTAATGTCGCCGAGTCGATCGCCAATCAGGAGACTTGCACCTTATATGTAGGCAACCTGCCCTATCGCGCCAATGAGATTGCAGTGCGCGAATTGTTTGCCGAACAGGGCCAGGTCATTTCCGTGCGGTTGATGAAGGACAAGGCAACCGGCAAGCGCAGAGGTTTCGGTTTCGTGGAGATGCCCGCCGCCGATGCCGCCAAGGCGATTGCCGCTTTGAATGACAAAGAGTATCAGCAGCGCACCCTCAAGGTGCGTGAAGCGAATGACAAACGTGATAAAGAGGAAAGAGAAGGTAGCGAAACTGACGCCTAACCGCTCGTCAGTACTTCACCTCTTCCAGTGATGACAGCCCCCATGCTTGCAAGGGGGCTGTCAGTTTTTGGGCCTCCCCATCCAGCCGGGTACAGTAAGCCCTGGCAATCACCTCTTCTATATGTACAGGCTGCACGGTGGCATGCCCGCCATTATTCAGCAACCAGGCCACCCGTTTGGCAACAGCACTGCCCGAGTCAATAAGCTGGCATTGCGGCATCAGTTGCCCAATCTCTTCATTGAGTAACGGGAAATGAGTGCAACCAAGCACCAGCGTATCCGGCTTCTCTTCCCCTTCCAGCCAGTCGGCCAATACCTCGCGCAGCAGCGCCATATTGACCGGCAAGCCCGCCAGCTTGTGTTCGGCTTCTATGACCAGCTCGGTGGTGCCCTTGAGCAGCACCCGCTTGCCGGGAGCAAACTGGGCGATCAGTTCGTGGGTATAGTCGCGGCTCACAGTGCCTGGCGTAGCCAGCAGACCGATACAACCATTGCGAGTCTGTGCAGCGGCAGGCTTGATGGCTGGCACCACCCCCACCACAGGAATATCCAGTGCCTCACGCAGAGCCGGCAGCGCTATGGTGCTGGCCGTGTTGCAGGCAATCACCACCAGATCGATCTGATGACGGGCCACCATGGTGGTCACCAAGCGGGAACAGGCAGCAATCAGGACGGGCTCACTCAATTCACCATAGGGGAAGTTGGCGTTGTCGAAGCAGTAGAAATAGTTGTGTACCGGCAGAACGCGACGGATCTCGCGGTAGATGGTCAGGCCACCCATACCGGAGTCAAACACGAGAATATTGGCCACTTGAGCTCCCCTTTGGTGCAAGGCGGCGATCATACTCCCGCCTGCCGCCAATAGAAAAGGCCCTGCCAATGGCAGGGCCCCTGATTTTTCCGCTTGGCCTGCTCCGGCTTAGAGTGAGTAATCCATTGTCACGTAATAAGCACGCTCATCGGCAGGGTAACCCACTGACGTCTGATAGTGCTTGTCCAACAGGTTGTTGATCTTGCCCGATACCTTGAGCGCTGGCGTTACCTTGTAACCAACAACCAGATTCCACACGCTGTAGCCACCCAGCTTGGTGGTGTTGGCTACGTCGTCATAGCGCTCTCCCTGATAGATCCAGCTCAACGAGCCGTCAAACTGTTGCCACTGCGCCTGCGTAATCCACTTGGTTCCTGTGCGGGAGACCCGCTGCAACTGCTTGTCAGTCACCTTGTCTTTGGGATCCTTGTACTCGGCAGAAACCCTATGGCTCAACCAGCCGGTGTCGAACTCCCCTTCCAGTTCGACCCCTTCAATGCGCGCCTTGCCAACATTCTGTGGTGTCCACATCCCCTGACTGTTGGGTGCCCACTGGATCATCTGTTCGAAGTCGTTGCGATAACCGGTGGCCCGCCACTCGACACCCGCAGTTTGACCATCCAGCATCAGCTCGCTGCTCTTCGACTCTTCCGGCTTCAGGCTGGGATTGCCTGGCATGGATTTACTTGGGTAGTAGAGATCATTAAATGTGGGGACACGGAAACCGGTGCCGTAACGGGCACTCAGGCGGTAATCCTCAGCAAAACGCCAGCCAGCACCGGTCTGCCAGGTGTTGTGGCGGCCATACTGTTCGTTGTCATCGCTACGCCCGCTCAGCTCACCCTGCCATGTCTGATTGTCAAACTGGGCCAAGGCATAGACCCCGGTATTGTCCCGCTCCTTGGCCCCTGCCGGATAGGGAGAGCCAGAAGAGCGCGAGCGATCGTCCAGCATATCGCGCTGCCAGTCAGCCCCGCCGCCGAGCGTCCACAGCTCGTTCAGCTTGAGGCTGTTGACCCAGTTCAGGCTGTATTGACGGGTATAGCCACGATCATTGGCCTGATCGCGGCCACTGTTGTCCTGATAGTCGTAGGCATCCTGTCTGGAGAAGGCGCCACGCAGCTCGCTCAGATAGCGATCATCGTGATAGCGCGACCCCAGCTGATAGCTCTGGTTTTCAGTCCAGGTCTCGTTGCGCTGATGGGTGGCAGGGCCCCAGGCTGAGGCAGTGGACGAGCGATCGTACTGGGCAATGTTGCGGAACCAGCGGGTCGTACCGAACAGATCCCAGTTGCTGCCGAGCGCCTGCTGATAATCGAGCATGGCGTTATAGCCACGGTGACCATGCTGGTCACCATCGTTGATGCCGGGCAAGGGGTGTACGTTGTAACCCTCTTCATCATCAAAACCGCCAGCTACCTTGAGCTGACCCGCCTCGCCCACCTGGCTGGCGCTACTGAAAGCAGCCTGTCGCTGTTGATGGGAACCGGCACCGATATTGAACTTGTGCTGATTGGTCCCCTTGTCGGGTCGGGTAATGATGTTGATCACCCCGCCGATGGCATCAGAACCATAAATGGTGGCGCGTGGGCCACGAATGTATTCAATGCGCTCCACCTGATTGAGCGGCAGGTTGTTCAGTTCGGTCATCCCGGCGGTCAAAGAGGCACTGCGTACCCCGTCCACCAGCACCAGTGTCTGGGAAGAGGTGCCCCCACGTACCCGCAACGAGCTCATCTGGCCGCGGCCGCCATTGCTGACCACTTCCACGCCGGGCAGGGTCTTGACCACATCGGTCACGGTCTGGGCTTGCAGGCGATCGATCTCGTCCCGGGTCACCACATTGACCGGAGCAAGCACGCTGGAAGCAGGTTGGGCGACGCGGGTAGCGGTCACCACCATGGTGGGATTGACGGGAATGGTCAGCTGCTGGGCAAACGCCGCCGTCGGCAACAGGGCAGCCGCCAGAAATTTCTTCGACATGAGAGATCCTTAAGTTCGCGTAAGTATCTACTTCGTGGCCGGTTTCTCTCGGCCCGAAATACGAACTCTGGCAGGTCTTCGGGCTCGGGGGCTGATAGCCTACGGCGACGGCTTCCCGCCTGATGGCAGTGCCCTGATGTCGCTTCGTTCCCCCTTACCGCTGCGCGCCAGCTCCGGATTTTCACCGGATTCCCTATTAAGCATGATGCGCCAAAGCGGGAGGATTATAGGCAGAGCCAAGCTGGATGTATAGCCATCCAGATTTCTATTTATTGCCCACCAACGCCGCCAGCCGCTGTTGGGCCCCCTCCATCACCGCCTGTACCCCGGGATGGGAGAGATGGCGCCCTGCCGAGACCAGATAATAAGAGAGAGTAACGTCGGTGAGGGTCGCAATCCGCTCCACTCCGTAGAGGCGGCCAATCTCGTCGGCCATCGCCAGCGGCGCCGGGAAGATCCCCATCCCCGCCTTGCCGAACGACTTCATCAGGGTGGAGTCATCAAACTGCCCCACCAGATGGGGATGAATGCCCTGCTGGCGATACCACTCCAGCAGCCGATCGTGGGTGGCAGACTTCTCTCCGGGGATCAGCAGCGGCAACCCCTCCAGCGAGGCGGGAAAGCCGTCCCGCGCCCGAGCCGCCAGCTCCGGGCTGGCAAACAGCGCCAGCGGGCTGCGCCCCAGCTCGTGGTTATAGCCGCGCACGCCGCTGTCGGGAGGGAGCGGGCGATCGATCAGCACCATATCCAGCTTGTGACGGGCCAGCTCGCTGAACAGCTGCTCGGCCCGCTCCTCGTGACACACCAGCCGCAGCGGCGTCGCCAGCGCCATGGCGGGAGCCAGCAGCTCGAACGCCAGGGTGCGAGGTACCGAATCGGCGATCCCCACCTGCATGGTCAGCTCCTGACTGGCGTGGCGCAGGGTGTGCTCCAGCTCGGCGCCGAGCGAGAAAATGGCCCCCGCCTGCTCCTGCGCCTGCCGACCCGCAGCGGTCAGCACCAGACGCCGCCCCACCCGGTTGAACAGCGCCACCCCGAGGGACTGCTCCAGCTCGGCCACCTGACCGCTGATGGTCTGCGGCGTGAGATGCAGCTGTTCGGCGGCCTGCGTCACGCTGCCGCAGCGCGCCACATGCCAGAAGTAGTAGAGCTGTTTGTAGTTGAGCATGCCGTTCCCTATCAGTTTTTACCGAACAACCATCAGCGAGAATCTGATTTTATCGAAACATTGCGGGCTCTAGCATGCAACCATTATCTGAACTGCCCTGCGAACCATCATGCTGGACGTCGTTGTTCTCTTCTTTCTGTTTGGTCTGCTGGCCGGTCTGGTGCGCTCCGAGCTCAAACTGCCGCCCGCCCTCTACGACACTCTCTCCCTCTTTCTGCTGCTGGCCATCGGCCTCAAGGGCGGCGTCGGTCTGGCCCAGCAATCCCTGCAACCTCTGCTGCCGCAACTGGCGTTGGTGATCCTGCTGGGCGTGGTGCAAACCCTGCTCGGCTTTGCCGTGCTGCGCCTCAAGATGAACCGGGTCGATGCCGCCGCCACTGCCGCCCACTATGGTTCGGTCAGCGTCGCCACCTTTGCGGTCGGGGTGAACTGGCTCACCGAGCGAGGCATCAGCTTTGAATCCCAGCTCTCCATCTTCCTCGCGGTGATGGAGATCCCGGCCATTCTGGTGGGCATAGTGCTGGCCCGCGGCATCAGCAGCGAGACCCGCTGGCGCATGCTGGCCCACGAGACCTTCCTCGGCAAAGGGGTAACCCTGCTGCTGGGCGGCATGGCTATCGGCTATCTGGCCGGGCCGGACGGGATCGCTCCGCTCAAACCGCTGTTTGTCGACCTGTTCAAGGGGGCGCTGGCGCTGTTCCTGCTGGAGATGGGCCTCATCGTCGCCCGCCAGTGTCAGGATCTGCGCCGCCATGGCCTGTTCCTGCTCGGCTTCGCCCTGTTGATGCCGCTCGCCTCAGCGGGACTGGGATTGGCTGCTGGCCAGCTGATGGGCCTCTCTCTCGGCGGCCTGACCCTGCTGGCCACCCTGGCGGCCAGCGCCTCCTATATTGCCGTGCCGGCCACCATGCGCATCGCCCTGCCTCAGGCCAACCCGGGGCTATCCCTCAGCGCAGTGCTGGGGGTCACCTTCCCGTTCAACATCATGCTGGGGATCCCGCTCTACCACAGCTGGGCCCGCCAATTCACGGAGTAGCCACATGCAGACCGAGACCCGCACCCTGCTGACCGTCATCACCGAAGCCAATCTGGAGCCTACCCTGCTGCGCACCCTCACCCGCGAGGGGCTGCGCGGCTACACCATCACAGATGCCCGCGGCAGGGGGGATCATGGCGAGCGCAACGCCAGCTGGAGCGAGAGCGGCAACATCCGGCTGGAGGCGATCTGCAACCGGGAGCAGGCGGAGCGGCTGCTGGCCCACCTGCAGAGTCGCTACTACCCCGACTACGCCATGATCGCCTTTCTGCAACCGGTCGAAATCGTGCGACCCGAGAAATTCTGAGCCGGCTTGCCGGCTCTTTTTGCTCACCAAAAGCAAACGTTTAACAGCAAGGAACCAGAAAAGATGAACACCCTTCCCCTGATCGGCCTGGTAATGGGCTCCGACTCCGACTGGCCCGTGCTGCAGGCTGCCGCCCGCATCCTCAAGGAGCACGGCGTGCCCTACGAGGCGCAGGTAGTCTCGGCCCATCGCACCCCGGACCTGCTGTTCGAGTATGCCGCCACTGCCCGCGCGCGCGGTCTGCGCGCCATCATCGCTGGGGCCGGTGGCGCTGCCCATCTGCCGGGCATGGTCGCCGCCAAGACCACATTGCCGGTGCTGGGGGTGCCCATCCCCTCCCGCCATCTCAAGGGAATGGACTCCCTGCTCTCCATCGTGCAGATGCCCAAAGGGGTGCCGGTCGCCACCTTCGCCATCGGCGAGGCGGGGGCTGCCAACGCAGCCCTGTTTGCAGTCTCTCTGCTCTCCGTTGCACAAGACGGCGACGCCCCCCGCTACCGGCAGCAACTCGACGACTTCCGCACCCACGAGCGAGATCGGGTGCTGGCACTGCAACTGGAGGAGCCTACATGATCCTGCCACCCGCCACCCTCGGCATGCTGGGGGGCGGCCAGCTTGGCCGCTACTTCGTGATGGCCGCCCACCGCCTCGGCTACAAGGTGGTGGTGCTGGATCCCGACCCGGCCAGCATCGCCGGTGCCGCCGCCGATCACCATATTGTCGCCCCCTATGACGACACCACCGCTCTGCACGAGCTGGCCAACCGCTGCGCCGCCATCAGCTGTGAGTTCGAGAACGTGCCCGCCACCACCCTCGCGTTGCTGGAAAAGCATAAACCGGTGCGGCCAGCCGCCAGCGCGGTGTGCATCTGTCAGGATCGTCGCGAGGAGAAAGCTTTTCTGCGTGGGGCTGACATCCCGGTCGCCCCCCATCTGGTACTGCTGCCGGAAGAGCCCATCCCCGCACAGGCCAGCGAACTTTTGCCCGCCATCCTCAAGACGGCCCGCGAGGGGTACGACGGCAAGGGGCAGTGGCAAGTGAATAATCTGGATGAGCTGGCGAGCGCGCTGGCAGCCATTGCTGTGCCTTGCGTGCTGGAAAAACGGCTGGCGCTGGAGGGGGAGCTTGCTCTGACGCTGGCCCGC
>NZ_QAJD01000182.1:30791-35455 GCF_003061465.1 Aeromonas sp. HMWF017 | reverse complement strand
GTTGCAATCACAGCCATTTGCAACACATCGTCATGCAAATATGACCATGCAAACACATCACCAGATAGAGAGGATATTACCCATGAAGCGTACCATCCTGTTCGGCCTGCTCTGCGGCAGCGTGCTGCTGGCCAATCCGGTCTTTGCCAACGACGCAGCCCAGTTGCAGTGCGAGGCGCAGGCCGCAGCCAAAAAGCTTAACGGCGCCGCCAAGACCAGTTTTGTCGGCAAGTGCGTGAAAGATGCCGCTGGCGCCGCGACCGGCGAGTGCGAGAAGGCAGCGGCTGACAAGAAGCTGGCCGGTGCGGCCAAGAACAGCTTTATCCAGAAATGCGTGAAGACGGGCGCGGCGATGGATCCGGCGGCCAAGTGCGAGAAGGCGGCGGCCGACAAGAAGCTGGCTGGCGCGGCCAAGAACAGCTTTGTCCAGAAGTGCGTGAAGGATAGCGCCGCCAAGTAAGGCATTTTCTCATCCGGTGTGTTTGCGGGGGGCCATCAGGCCCCCCGCGCTTTTTGGGGCGCACTGATGGCGCAACGCACAAGCCTTGTATCGGGGCGGCAATAGCGACACTATTGACTCCTTTTATGGATTCCGCAGAGGCGCAGCCATGACCAGTCGTGACCGGACGAGGCGTTGGCGAGCTCCATTTGTGCGGGATTACGCGCGATAAGGGAGCAAAGCAGGATGATGGAAGGGATAGAATGGCGCTGGCTCAATGAACCGGCCGAGTGGCACCAGACAGACGACGGTTTGCAGGTGGTGACGGACCAGCAGACCGATTTTTGGCGCAGCACCTGGTATGGCTTCGAGCGCCACAGCGGGCATCTTTATGGCTGCGAGGTGGCGGGGGAGTTTACCTTTCAGGTCTGCGTCGAGGGGGAGTTCACCACCCTCTACGATCAGGCGGGGCTGATGCTGCTGCAAGACGAGGCGCACTGGCTGAAAGCGGGGATCGAGTACAACGATGCCCAGCCGATGATCGGTAGCGTGCTGACCAATCCGCGTTCTGACTGGGCCACCGGTATTTTCCCCGGTAATCCGCGCTGCTTCTGGCTGCGGCTGACCCGGCTGGCCGATTGCCTGCGTTTGCAATACTCCACCGATGGCAAGGTGTGGCCGCTGCTGCGCCTCGCCCCGTTCCCGCCAAGCGAGCGCTGTTTTATCGGGGTGATGTGTTGCACGCCGGAGCGGCAGGGGCTGACGGTGCGCTTCTCTGACTTGCGCCTCACGCCGCCTCTTGGCAAGGCGCTCCATGATTTGAGCTAGGCCAGCGGTTTTGCCTGCGACATTCAAGCAATAAAAAAGCGCCCGCAGGCGCTTTTTTCATTTGGCTGGTAAGGCCTCAATTAGCTGATCAGGCTGGCCCACAGGTCATATTCGTCGGATTCGTCGATACGCACCTTGACCATGTCCCCCGGCTTGAGGCCGGTTTCGCCGTTGAGGTAGACCAGACCATCGATCTCCGGCGCATCGGCAAAAGAGCGGCCAGTGGCACCCTCTTCGTCCACTTCGTCGATGATTACGGTCATCTCCTGACCCACTTTGCGGGCCAGCTTGCGGATGGAAACCTGCTGTTGCAGCTCCATAAAGCGCTGGAAGCGCTCTTCCTGCACCTCTTCCGGTACCGGAGCCGGTAGCTCGTTGGCCAGCGCCCCTTCGACCGGGCTGTATTTGAAGCAGCCGACCCGATCCAGCTCCGCCTTGTCGATAAAGTCCAGCAGCATCTGGAAATCTTCCTCGGTCTCGCCCGGGAAGCCGACGATAAAGGTGGAGCGCAGGGTGATCTGCGGGCAGATCTCGCGCCACTTCTGGATCCGCTCCAGGGTGCGCTCGACCGTACCCGGACGCTTCATCAGTTTCAGGATGCGCGGGCTGGCGTGCTGCAGCGGGATGTCGAGGTAGGGCAGTACCTTGCCATCACGCATCAGCGGGATGACGTCATCTACGTGCGGGTAGGGGTAGACGTAGTGCAGGCGTACCCAGATATCGAGCTTGGCCAGCTCTTCGCACAGGGCGACCATGCTGGTCTTGACCGGCATGCCGTCGTAGAAACCGGTGCGGTGCTTCACATCGACGCCGTAGGCGGAGGTGTCCTGGGAGATCACCAGCAGCTCCTTCACGCCCGCCTCTTTCAGGCGCTTGGCTTCGGCCAGCACGTCGCCGATGGGGCGGCTCACCAGATCCCCGCGCATGGAGGGGATGATGCAGAAGGTGCAGCGGTGGTTGCAGCCCTCGGAAATCTTCAGATAGGCGTAGTGGCGCGGGGTCAGCTTGACGCCGTGGGCCGGAACCAGACTGGTGAAGGGGTTGTGCTGCGGCTTCTCCACATATTTGTGGACGTGACCCAGTACCTCTTCATAGGCGTGGGGGCCGGTGATCTCGAGCACCTTGGGGTGGATCTCGCGGATCTGATTCTCTTTGGCGCCGAGGCAACCGGTGACGATCACCTTGCCGTTCTCGGCCAGCGCTTCGCCGATCGCTTCCAGCGACTCTTGCACCGCGCTGTCGATAAAGCCGCAGGTGTTGACGACGACCAGCTCGGCATCGTCATAGCTGGGCACCACATCGTACCCTTCGGTACGCAGCTGGGTCAGGATGCGTTCTGAATCGACCAGGTTTTTGGGGCAACCCAAGGAGACGAATCCTACTTTGGGGGCCTGTTTTGTGTTGGACATCGCTCAATCACTCTTAGGTGGCTCTTCTTTAAGGGCGCGGATTTTACCGGAATGGTTAACCAAAAACTATACAGCCAGCATGGCAGAACCGAACAATATCTCCGACCAGGCAAGATTGGGCTGCACCAGCAGTCGCTGATGACGTGCCCTTTGTAGGGCTATTGCCTCTGCCATGCAGGCTTGTTGTGGGGAAGCTGCTTTGTTGATTTTCCTCTCAATATTGATTTGGTGACAGAGAGGAGAGCACCGGGAGTCACTATACTCCCGGTACGGGAACCCGTTGGAGAAGGCGATGGAAAGTTCATTTGGCGAAAAAATGCAGAGCGTACATGCCACGCTCAGGCAGCGCTTTGACAAGCTGAGTCGGGTGGCCATCGCGATTTACGATCCCCATACCGATCAGCTCAAGACCTTTGCCCACAGCACCGAGGGGCCCTCGCCACTGGTGCAGTATGAGGTGAAGCTGAGCGATGTCCCCTCCCTGAGTTATCTGGCGGAGCACAAGCAGCCCCGGGTGCTCGGCAATCTCGACGCCCTGCGTGGCTCTGCATCGGAGCACAGCCGCAAGGTACTGGAGGCGGGTTATGCCTCCAGCTATACCGAGCCGCTGCTGTTCAACAGCAAGCTGTTTGGTTTTCTGTTTTGCGATGCCATGGAGCCGGGATATTTCGAGGAGCCGATCCGCAGCGAGCTGTCGGCCTATGCACAGGCGCTGTCGGCCATCATTGCGGTGGAGTTTTTCTCCATCCAGACCCTTGGCGGGGCGCTGACCACGGCGCGGGAGTTCAGTCGCTATCGGGATGAGGAGACCGCCAACCATCTGCACCGGATGTCGGCCTACTCCCGGCTGATTGCCAAGACGCTGGCCCCGACTTGCGGGCTGAGCGATGAGGAGGTGGAGTTTATCTACCTCTTCTCCGAGCTGCACGACATCGGCAAGATCGCGGTGCCGGATGCCATTTTGCTCAAGCCGGGCAAGCTGACCCCGGAAGAGTTCGAGATCATGAAGATCCACCCCGGCAAGGGGCGGGAGATGATCAGTCTGATGATCAACGAGTTTGGTCTCGATGGCATTCACCACACCGACATGCTGACCAATATCATCGCCAGCCATCACGAGCGCTTTGACGGCACCGGCTATCCGCTGGGGCTGGCGGGGGAGGAGATCCCGCTGGCGGCACGCATCGTGACGGTGGCCGATGTGTTTGATGCCCTGACCAGCGAGCGCCCCTACAAGAAGGCCTGGCCGTTCGAGACGGCGTTTGCCTATCTGGAGGAGCATGCCGGCAGCCAGTTTGATCCCGCCTGTGTCGCCGCAGCCCTGCACAACAAGGCCGAGTTTTATGCCATCTATCAGCAGTATCAGGATCCGGCCTGCACTGCGAGCGTGGCGGCCAGCGGTGCAGAGCCGGGTTGAGCGCGTGTGATGAGCATAAGGGGGAAAGAGGCGGTTCAAGCATGACGAGGAGTAAATAGAGAGGGGGCACCAGCAGGTGCCCCCTCTCTTTTATACGTCTTTCTATTAAATGCGCCTTTAGTTTGCCGACCTTCTATCTGCGGCTATGGCGTTTGCGCTCAGGTTACTGTTTGGGCGTCGGCTCGCTGATTTGATAGAGGTGATCCGCGCAAGCGCTGGAGCAGCCACAGGGGCGCACCTCTTTATCTTCCTGCTTCTGGGCAAGCTTGTATTGGCGCCACCAGATGATGGTGCCCATGGCCAGGATCAGCACGAACGAGGCGAGCAGGCTCAACAACCAGATGGACATGATCTCTTCTCCTTGATGGTGATGACATGCACAGCGATGGCATCAGTGATGATGGCAGCAACCACTCTGCTGGTTGGCGCCTTCACTGCCGTGGCAACAAGTATGGCCTTGTCGTGAGTTCTCTGCCTGATGGCCACTACTGGCGCAACAGTGATCGGAGCCACTGTTGCAACCACCATGACAATGGCTATGACTCTGGCCTGCGCCGACGGGCTGGATGGC
>NZ_QAJD01000182.1:28211-30775 GCF_003061465.1 Aeromonas sp. HMWF017 | reverse complement strand
GCCCTGACTGGCCTCGGTAAGAGGTTGCAGATTGGCGGGGGCCAGCAGCGCGGGCAGCGGCAGGCGGGCAGAGCGGCACTGCAGCACCCGGATATTGGCCGCCAGCAGGCGACCCAGCATCCGCTCGCCGATATTGCGCACCACCACCTGACCCACCTGATGATGGGCGAGGGCGTCGAGCAGCGCTTGCTTGCCGTGGCAGCCTTCGGCGACGGCCGGGTTGGTCAGGGTGGCGATGACGTTCCCTTCGGGGTTAAGAATTTGCAGCTGCTCGGCACGGGTAAAGTGGCCAGCCAGCAGCCCCTGACTCAGCATCAGGGCGCTGTTGCTGGGGTTGGTGGTCATGGTTGTGACAGCATTCATGTCGGCTCTTCTCCACTGGTTGGGTGGTCGGGCTCGGCGGGTTGCATCATCAATGCTTTGCCCAGACTCAGACACTCCACCACCTTGTAGCGCCCTTTTTTCAGGATATTGGCCAGGGTCTGGCGGGAAACCCCCATCACCAGGGCGGCCTCCTGCTGCTGCATTCCTTGAAGGTCGACGAGGCGCAGTGCCTCGAACTCGTCAGGGGCCAGCGTGACCTGTTCCAGCTGATGCATGGGGCGGCCGTTGGGTTTGAAGCAGCTGTTGGCGGGGCGGCCACAGATCTGGCGGGCAATCTTGGGTCTTGGCATGGTGGCTCCTAATTGGCATAAGCCATTTATACGCTCATATGTAGCATATGCCAATAATTTTGTCTGATGCAGAGGGTAGCGCCAGTGCTGTTTACGGCAGAGGGGGGTAAAGAGGGGGAGGCGGAACACGTACAAAAGCAGTGAAGGTGGCAGAAACGACGCAGGCCCGAACATGGTTCGGGCCTGCGGTTTTGCAGAGGATGGTCGATCTATCCCGGCGAGCTTACGCCTGTTCGGCCTCGGCCACTGGAGCTGCGCTCTCGCTACCGTTGGCGAAGCGATCCGCCCACAGGGCAATCACGCCGTCACCGGTGACGTTGCAGGCGGTGCCGAAGCTGTCCTGCGCCAGATAGAGGGCGATCATCAGGGCGATGGAGGCTTCACCAAAGCCGAGCATGGAGGTGAGCAGGCCCAGCGCCGACATCACGCCACCACCTGGCGCGCCCGGTGCGGCGATCATGATGACACCCAGCATCATGATGAAGGGGAGCATGGTCTCGATGCCTGGAATGGCCAGATGCTCGGAGAGGAACATCACCGCGGTGGCGCAGGTGACCAGGGTAATGGTGGAGCCACAGAGGTGAATGGTGGCACACAGGGGCACGGTAAAGTTGGCGATACCGTCGCTCACGCCGTTGTTCTTGCTCGATTGCAGGGCGACCGGAATGGTGGCGGCGCTCGACATGGTCCCCAGCGCGGTGAAGTAGGCGGGCAGCATGTTCTTGATGAGCTGGGCCGGTGAGCGGCCAAGGGCCAGACCGGTACCCACGAACAGTACGGAGAGCCAGATCCAGTGCATCAGGATGGCCATCACCAGCACTACGCCGAAGGTTTTCAGGGTAGCGAACACTGTGCCTTCAACTGTCATTTCGACAAAGACCCCGGCGATATAGAACGGCAGCAGCGGGATGATCACCTTGGCCAGCAGGCGGTCGATGATGTCACGGCCCTGATCGGCGACCCGGCGCAGATCGGTGGCCTGGGTGGCGCTGATCCCGATGCCGAACACGAAGGCGGCGGCCAGTGCCGACATCACGCCAAACAGCGGCGGGATCTCCAGATTGACGTAGGAGGCGAGCTTGATGGCCGTGGCCGTGGTGGGCTCGGCGGCGGTGGTGAACTGCGGGATCAGATGGCTTGCCACGGTAAAGGCGAACAGCCCAGCAAGAATGGTGGAGCAGTAGGAGAGGGCCACGGTTTTGCCCAGCAGCTTGCCGGAGTTTTTCGGCAGGCTGGCGATACCGCTCATGATAAAGAACAGAATGATGAGCGGAATGGTGAAGGTGATCAGCTGACCTATCACTGTCTTGGCCGTAAACAGCACGCGCGCCACCCACTCAGGGGCGTAGAGACCGAGCAAGAGACCGGCAAGGATGCCAGCAATGAGTTTCAGGACAAGTTTCATAAGGAAATCCGGAGTTGGTTGTATTGTCTGTTTTGTTATTAAAATTTGATATTAATCACACTTTTTAACACGTAAGCCGTGTTATGTCTGCTTTTTCTGCGTTAACGCCGAGTTAAATATTGTCTAAGGCCAAGATCGCCGACTAGCTGTCGGCTTGGCGTTGAACGGGAAAATCCGTGATGAATTAGCCCGTTAGGTGGCCTGATGATCGCCACGCAGCAACATGACGTACTGGGTGGCGTGTTGACTTGAGGAATCTGACATACTGGCTGATACGGCTTCCATCGGCGCCAGTTGCAGCGCTATCCCGGATGTGGTGACCAGTTGCTGTAGCTGAGCGAGACTTATCTTGCCGCTTGGCGGCAGGGGGAAGCAGCTCGGAGCGCCCGCTTGGAGCAGGGTCGCCAGCTGTTGCAACAGGGGGACAAGGGTGGCCGTGTCGCTATCAAGCGGGCGGCTTAGCCAGATGCCATCGTAAGGGAGTA
>NZ_QAJD01000182.1:0-28201 GCF_003061465.1 Aeromonas sp. HMWF017 | reverse complement strand
CTTCTGCACGCAGCCAGCATAGATCCTCCCCCGTACCGCATTGACCATTGAGCAGGTGAGCGCCGGGTTTGAGACGTGCCACAAAGGCAGCCCGAGCGCGGGCATGCTGGTCGTTCAATGGCCGGGAAGCGGGGATGGCGTCAGAGTGTGGCACAGGTGTTACCTCAAGCAGGGGGCGCACAGGGTAACAAATCGGGGCCTGACTGCCAAAGCGCGCGGTCAGGCCCCGATTTGGATGGGTGGGAGTTGCCGGAGCCGGTTAGCGGCCGCAGGCAGGCCCGTGGGGCTGGGCCAGCATGGTGAACATGCTCTCTATCATAAAGGCTGATTCGCCCTGCAGGTCGATCCGCCCCGGAAAGTGGAGCCAGTTGATGATGTAGCCATCCAGGGTGCAGTGGAGCAGGGTGGCGGCGCGCTGCAGGTTGAGGTTGGTGGGCAGCTGGCCCCGTCGTACCGCATTGGCCAGGGTGGTCTCCAGGTCCCGAAAGAAGTTGGCGGACTGGCTGCGGATATGCTCGCGCAGTGAGATGGCTTCCCCCTCCAGCGATTCGAGATTGAACAGGATGGTGAACATCTGCCGCTGGGCCGGATTGTGAATGAAGCTGTGGAGCACCCCTTCGAAGAAGAGGCGCAGTTGCCCCAGCGGATCCGGCTCATCTGGATTGAGGCAGGCATCGAGCTGGTGGGCGAGGGGGCTGCAGAGCTCCTGCCAGAGCGAAATGAAGAGTTCATCCTTGTTTTTGAAATGCCAATAGATGGCACCGCGGGTCAGGTCTGCCGCTTTGGCGATGTCGGTCAGGCTGGTCTTGGCCAGGCCCTGGGAGCAGAACAGATCCAGCGCCGTGCTCATGATGTGGCAGCGGGTTTGCTGCGCCTCTTCTTTGGTTCGTCTGGCCATCGAAATTTGTGCCTCATGCAAGCAAAAAGTCACTTACATACATTTATGAATGTATGTATATTGCCTCATCTTTCGACTATTTACCAACAGGGCCCATGCGGCCCTGATTGTTCATTGACTGGCAAAGGCTCAGGTGTTTCATGCATAAACATATTCTTGCTCGTTCAGTTGGTCTTGCCTTGCTGGCTACAGGCTTGCTGGCAGGTTGTGGTGACAAGGGGGGTGTACCCCAGGGACAGGGCGGCATGCCCCCCGCGGCGGTCAACGTGGTGACCCTGCAGAGCGGTCCGCTGATGTTGACCACCGAGTTGACCGGCCGCAGCGCCCCGCTGCGGGTGGCCGAAGTGCGTCCGCAGGTGAGCGGCATCATCCTCAAGCGTCTCTTTACCGAGGGAAGCGATGTGAAGGCGGGTGATCTGCTCTATCAGATCGACCCGGCTGTCTATCAGGCGGCAGTCGCCAGCGCCAAGGCCAATCTGGCCAAGGCCGAGGCCAACGAGCAGAGTGCCCGCCTCAAGGCGCAGCGCTATCAGGAGCTGCTCAAGGTCAAATCCATCAGCCGTCAGGACTATGACGACGCCGATGCGAGCTGGAAGCAGGCCAAGGCCGAGATCATGGCAAGCAAGGCGGCCCTGCGCACTGCCGAGATCAATCTCGGTTACACCCGCATCACCGCCCCCATCAGTGGCCGCATCGGTAAATCCGCGGTGACCGAGGGGGCGCTGGTGACCGCCCAGCAGGCTGACAGCCTGACCGCCATTCAGCAGCTCGATCCCATGTATGTGGATGTGCGTCAGTCCACCGCCGATCTGTTGCGCCTCAAGCGACTGGTCGCCGAGGGCAAGCTGACCCAGGACGAGCAGAAGGGGGCCAAGGTGACCTTCCAGCTGGAAGATGGCTCCACTTATGGCGAAGAGGGCTCGTTGCAGTTCTCCGATGTGACCGTGGATGAGACCTCCGGCATGGTGACCCTGCGGGTGATTGTGCCCAACCCGCACCAACTGCTGCTGCCCGGCATGTTTATGCGCGCCACCCTGCAAGAGGGGGAGCGGGCGCAAGGGCTGCTGGTGCCGCAAACTGCGGTGACTCGCACCCCCAATGGCGGTGCCACCGTGCTGGTGGTAACCGCTGACAACAAGGTGGAGCTGCGCAACGTGCAGCTGAGCCGTGTCGTCGGCAGCAACTGGGTGGTGGAGTCAGGCCTCACCTCCGGCGAGCGGGTGATCGTGGCTGGCCTGCAGAAAGTACGACCGGGCGCCGTGGTCAATCCCGCCGAGCAGGGTGCTGATGCAGCGTCTGCTCAAGCTGCGTCCAACACCCCGGCCAACAAGTAGGATGGAGTAGTCGCTTCATGGCTCGATTTTTTATAGACAGACCCATTTTTGCCTGGGTGATCGCGCTGGTGATCATGCTGGCGGGCAGCCTGGCCATCATCAAGTTGCCGGTCGCCCAGTATCCGAGCATTGCGCCGCCCGCTGTCGGTATTTCTGCCAGCTATCCGGGCGCATCCGCCAAAACGGTGGAAGACTCGGTAACCCAGATCATCGAACAGAACATGACCGGGCTGGATCACCTGCTCTACATGTCCTCCCAGTCTGACTCCGCGGGGCGAGTGTCGGTGACCCTCACCTTCCAGCCGGGGACCGATCCCGATATCGCCCAGGTGCAGGTGCAGAACAAGCTGCAACAAGCGATGTCGCTGCTGCCGCAAGAGGTGCAGCAGCAGGGGATCCGGGTACAGAAGACCTCCAGCAGCTTCCTGATGGTCGCGGCCTTCATCTCCAGCGATGGCTCGATGAACAACGACGATCTGGCGGACTATGTGGTCTCCAACATCAAGGAGCCCCTGAGTCGTCTGGATGGGGTAGGGGATATCACCTTGTTCGGCAGCCAGTATTCCATGCGGGTCTGGCTCGATCCCAACAAGCTCAACCGGGTGCAGATGACCCCGGGTGATGTGCAGGCGGCCATCAAGGCGCAGAACGCCCAGGTAGCCTTCGGCAAGCTGGGTGGTACTCCGTCGGTGGAAGATCAGCAGTTCACCGCCACCATCATGGGGCAGACCCGGCTCTCTACCGTGGAGCAGTTCAACGATATCCTGCTGCGGGTGAATCAGGATGGCTCCAAGGTACGACTGAAAGATGTGGCCCGGGTCGAGCTGGCAGGCGAAAGCTATGACGCCGATGCGCTCTACAACGGCCAGTCCACCGCCGCGGTTGCCATCAAGCTGGCGACCGGCGCCAACGCGCTGGATACCGCCGAGAAGGTGCGTGCCAAGCTCAATGAGTTGTCGGATTACTTCCCGGCCAACATGGAGATCGTCTACCCCTACGACACCACGCCGTTTGTGAAGATCTCCATCGAGGAGGTGGTGCAGACCCTGATCGAGGCGATCTTCCTGGTGTTCTGCGTCATGTATCTGTTCCTGCAGAACTTCCGCGCCACCCTGATCCCGACCATTGCGGTGCCTGTGGTGCTGCTCGGTACCTTCGGGGTGATGGCGGCGTTCGGCTTCTCCATCAACACCCTCACCATGTTCGGTATGGTGCTCGCCATCGGCCTGCTGGTGGATGACGCCATCGTTGTGGTGGAGAACGTGGAGCGTCTGATGAGCGAGGAGGATCTCTCCCCGCTGGAAGCCACCCGCAAGTCGATGACCCAGATCACCGGCGCACTGGTGGGGATCGCCCTGGTGCTCTCCGCCGTGTTCGTGCCGATGGCCTTCTTCGGCGGCTCGACCGGCGCCATCTATCGCCAGTTCTCGCTGACCATCGTCTCGGCCATGGTGCTGTCGGTGCTGGTGGCGTTGATCCTGACTCCGGCGCTCTGTGCCACCCTGCTCAAGCCGATGAAACATGGCGAGTTTGGAGCCAAACGCGGCTTCTTTGGCTGGTTCAACCGCGCCTTTGATGCGGGTACCAATCGCTATCAGAGCGGCGTGCGCAAGGTGATCAAGCAGGGCGTGCGCTACAGCCTGATCTACGGCGCCATGCTGGCGGTACTGGCAGTGCTCTTTATGCGGATGCCCACCTCCTTCCTGCCGGAAGAGGATCAGGGGGTCATCATGTCCATGGTGCAACTGCCGGTGGGGGCCACCAAGCAGCGCACCGAGGTGGTGCTGGCGGATATGCGCGACTACTTCCTGAAAAACGAGAAGGATAACGTTGACTCCGTACTGACCGTATCCGGCTTCAGCTTCGCCGGTAGTGGCCAGAATGCGGGGATGGCCTTTATCAAGCTCAAGGACTGGAGCGAGCGCAAGAGCCCGGATCGCAGCGCCAATGCCATCATCGGCCGCGCCATGGGCTATCTGTTCAGCATCAAGGAAGCGCAAGTGTTCGCCTTTAACCTGCCTCCGATCCCGGAGCTGGGTACGGCGACCGGTTTTGACTTCTTCCTGCAGGATCGCGGCGGTATCGGTCACGACAAGCTGATGGCGGCGCGTAACCAGCTGCTCGGCATGGCGGCGCAGGATCCCACTCTGGTACGGGTACGTCCGAACGGGATGGAAGATACGCCGCAGCTCGATATCAAGATCGACTACGAGAAGGCGCTGGCGCAGGGGCTATCCATCGCGGATATCAACAACACCCTGGCCACCGCCTGGGGCTCGTCCTACGTCAATGACTTCGTTGACCGTGGCCGGATCAAGAAGGTCTACATGCAGGCAGATGCCCCCTTCCGGATGAACCCGGAAGACCTGAAACTCTGGTATGTGCGCAACAGTGCCGGTCAGATGGTGCCCTTCTCCGCCTTTGCCAGCACCGAGTGGAGCTTCGGCTCGCCGCGTCTGGAGCGTTACAACGGCGTGCCGGCGATGGAGATCGTCGGTGAGGCGGCGCCCGGCAAGAGTACCGGTGATGCGATGGCCGCCATCGAACAGATGGTGAAACAGCTACCGGAAGGGGTGGGCATCGAGTGGACCGGGCTCTCCTTCCAGGAGCGTCAGGCCGGTTCACAGGCTCCTGCGCTCTACGCCATCTCCTTGTTGGTGGTGTTCCTCTGTCTGGCTGCCCTCTACGAGAGCTGGAGCATCCCCTTCTCGGTGATGCTGGTGGTGCCGCTGGGTGTACTGGGGGCTATTCTGGCTGCCACCCTGCGCGGGCTGGAGAACGACGTCTACTTCCAGGTGGGCCTGCTCACCACCATCGGCTTGTCGGCGAAGAACGCAATTTTGATCGTGGAATTTGCCAAAGAGCTCTACGACAAGGGGATGGGGCTGGGTGAGGCGGTGGTGGAGGCTGCGCGTCTGCGGCTGCGCCCGATCCTGATGACCTCGCTTGCCTTTATCCTCGGGGTGCTGCCGCTGGTGATCAGCTCCGGCGCCGGCGCCAGCAGCCGTAATGCCATCGGTACCGGCGTGATGGGGGGGATGATCAGTGCCACCGTGCTGGCCATCTTCTTCGTGCCGCTCTTCTTCGTGCTGGTGATGCGCTACTTCACCAGTCACCAGAGCAAAGAGGCGCGCATGGCTGCAGCGGTTGAGTCAAAAGGTGACTGATGGCATGCAGGTTTAGCTAATCTGAACAGAGTTCAATAAATCGCCAACCAGCTTTGGTCTGGCTGACAATCAAGCAGGGCAACTCCATGGGTTGCCCTGTTTTTTGTGAAAAATGTAAGAAAAAATTGCGTGGTTGTAATTGAAAAAGCGAGGTATGAGTAGGCGTTTCGCGCTCTTGAGGTTGTGATGAGCCTCAAGTTGCACCCATCACGAATTACTTTCAACTGTTCATCCTTGGGAAAAACGGGATAGAATTCCCTATAAAATCGGGCTGGTGCAGTGTGCCAACTCGCGGCATGCCCGTGAGAGAGGGTTGCGATCAAAGCTGCCAAGACATAACGATGCTGGAGGCATGATGACCAAAGGCGTGAGCAATATGGTAAAAAGCAGCAAACTGGGGGCTGTAACCTAGGGGCGGTAGCCATGATGTTTACCTCTCATCAATGTAACTTTTGCTTTGTCTAAAATGTCTGTTCTCGAATATTGAATGAATTTTAGAGATTGTTTCAGCTCTTCAGCGTTTTACTCCATTTCAGTCCGCACCTATCACATATCAGCTCTTTGCAAGAGATAACCTATCTATGAAAATTCTCGTTACCGGTGGCGCTGGTTTTATCGGCTCTGCTGTGGTGCGCCATATCATCCGTGATACCCAAGATTCCGTTATCAATCTCGATAAACTCACCTATGCCGGCAATCTGGAGTCCTTGGCCGATGTATCGTCAAGCGAGCGTTATGCGTTTGAACTGGTGGATATCTGCAATCGCGCCGAGCTGGATCGGGTGTTTATCCAGCACCAGCCGGATGCCGTGATGCATCTGGCTGCCGAGAGCCATGTGGATCGCTCCATCACAGGCCCGGCTGACTTTATCGAGACCAATATCGTCGGCACCTATATGTTGCTGGAAGCGGCTCGCGCTTACTGGAACGGTCTGGACGAGGCACGCAAGGCGGCTTTCCGCTTCCACCATATCTCCACTGACGAGGTATATGGTGATCTGCCCCATCCGGATGAAGTAGCCGTCGGTGAACCATTGCCGCTCTTTACCGAGACCACCCCCTACGCCCCCAGCAGCCCCTATTCCGCCTCCAAGGCCTCCAGCGACCATCTGGTGCGCGCCTGGCGCCGTACTTACGGCCTGCCAACCATCGTCACCAACTGCTCCAACAACTACGGGCCATATCACTTCCCCGAGAAGCTGATCCCGCTTGTAATCCTTAACGCGCTGGATGGCAAGCCGTTACCTGTCTATGGCAAGGGCGACCAGATCCGTGACTGGCTCTATGTGGAAGACCACGCGCGCGCGCTCTACAAGGTGGCGACCACCGGCGTGGTCGGTGAGACCTACAACATCGGCGGTCATAACGAGAAGCAGAATCTGGAGGTGGTATACACCATCTGCGATTTGTTGGATGAGATGGTGCCAAAATCGGGCTCTTATCGTGAGCAAATCATCTATGTGGCGGATCGCCCCGGCCACGATCGCCGCTATGCCATCGATGCGACCAAGATGAGCAGTGAGCTTGCTTGGCAACCGCAAGAGACCTTTGAATCCGGTATTCGCAAAACCGTGCAGTGGTATTTGGATAACCAGCAGTGGGTCAACAACGTCAAGAGCGGTGCCTACCAGTCCTGGATTGAGCAACACTATTCCTCGATTGAACAGAATGATGGGGAGCGTGCCTGATGCATATTCTGCTGTTTGGCAAAAACGGCCAGGTCGGCTGGGAGCTGCAACGCGCACTGGCGCCGCTCGGGCGTATCACTGCCGTTGATTTTGACTCCACTGACTATTGCGGTGATTTCAGCAATCCGGCAGGGGTGGCCGAAACGGTACGTCTGGTCAAGCCGGACGTGATTGTCAACGCCGCAGCCCACACCGCAGTCGACAAGGCCGAAAGCGAGCGGGAGTTTGCCGAGCAGCTCAACGCGACCAGCGTGGTTGCTATCGCCAAAGAAGCGGAAGTATTGGGTGCCTGGCTGGTGCATTACTCCACCGACTATGTGTTCGATGGCAGCGGTGAGCGCCCCTGGGTGGAAACTGATGCAACCGCCCCGCTCAACGTCTATGGCGAAACCAAGCTGGCGGGTGAGCAAGGGGCCGCGCTTTGTTCCCGTCACCTGATCTTCCGCACCAGCTGGGTTTACGCCGCCCGCGGCGCCAACTTTGCCAAGACCATGCTGCGTTTTGGCAAAGAGCGTAGCGAGATGTCAGTGATCAATGACCAGTTCGGCGCTCCGACCGGCGCCGAGTTGCTGGCCGATTGCACCGCCCATGCTCTCCGCGTGGCGCGGTGCAAACCCGAGGTCGCCGGGCTGTACCATCTGATTGCCTCCGGTACCACCACCTGGTTTGACTACGCCCAGCTGGTGTTTGCCAAAGCCAGAGAGGCTGGCGTTGAACTGGCAGTGACACAAATGAATGCAGTGCCGACCAGCGCCTTCCCGACTCCGGCCAAACGCCCCCATAACTCCCGCCTTGATACCGGCAAATTCCAGCGTACCTTTGATCTGGTGCTGCCTGACTGGACGGTCGGGGTAGAGCGTATGTTGACCGAGATCCTCGGCAAGTAAATCACGGGCCTGGGATGTAGTGACTGCCTCCCTGGCTGGCAGGGATAAAACGTAAAAGGTGTAGCCACAAGCCACCCTTTTTTGCAATTTAATAATAAGAAACAAGCATCATGACCAAACGTAAAGGCATTATTCTGGCCGGCGGCTCAGGCACCCGTCTCTATCCTGTGACCATGGCAGTGAGCAAGCAGCTGCTGCCCATCTATGACAAGCCGATGATCTACTATCCTCTGAGCACCCTGATGCTGGCGGGTATTCGCGATATTCTGATCATTAGCACGCCGCAAGATACCCCCCGTTTTGAGCAATTGCTGGGTGATGGCAGTCAGTGGGGCCTGAGTTTTCAATACAAGGTACAACCAAGTCCGGACGGGTTGGCACAAGCCTTTATTCTGGGTGCAGAGTTTATCGGGTCAGACCCCTGTGCACTGGTGTTAGGTGACAACATCTTCTACGGCCACGACTTGCAGAAACAGTTGGAGGCGGCAGTGGCCAAAGAGAGCGGTGCAACCGTCTTTGCCTACCATGTGCATGACCCCGAGCGTTATGGGGTGGTTGAATTTGATAAAGAGGGCACCGCGATCTCTCTGGAAGAGAAACCGTTGGAGCCCAAGAGCAACTATGCGGTGACCGGCCTCTATTTCTACGACAACAGCGTGGTCAAGATCGCCAAGAGTTTGACGCCGTCGCCCCGTGGCGAGCTGGAGATAACAGATGTGAACCGTATCTACCTGGAGCAAGGCAATCTGTCGGTGGCCATGATGGGCCGTGGTTATGCTTGGCTTGATACCGGTACCCACGAGAGCATGATTGAAGCGAGCAACTTTATTCAGACCATCGAGACCCGTCAGGGGTTGAAAGTCGCTTGTCCTGAAGAGATCGCCTATCGCAAGAAATTCATTGATGCAGAGCAAGTGAAAAAGTTGGCGACACCACTTGCGAAAAATGCTTATGGACAATACCTGTTAAAGATGGTTTCGAAAGTATGAGTTGGAGTTAAGGGTGTGCACCCGTTCCTGCAAAATAAACTAAATAAAATAGGGATATGAAGATGAATGTAATCGAGACCACGATATCTGATGTACTTATTTTTGAGCCAAAAATATTTGGTGATGAGCGTGGCTTTTTCTTTGAGAGTTTCAACCATAAACTGTTCGAAGAAGCAGTAGGATACCCTGTTACTTTTCTTCAAGATAATCATTCTAAATCCTCGAAAAACGTGTTGCGTGGACTGCATTATCAATCATCACCACACGCCCAGGGAAAGCTGGTGCGATGTGTTGTGGGAGAAATATTTGATGTAGCTGTGGATATTCGTGAAAATTCGCCGACCTTTGGAAAATGGGTCGGTGTTCATCTATCAGCTGAGAATAAGCGGCAATTGTGGATTCCGAAAGGGTTTGCCCATGGTTTTATAACTAGAACAGAAACAGCAGAAGTTTTATATAAAGCAACCAATTATTATAGACCTGACTTTGAGCATACAATATGTTGGAATGACCAGCAACTAGGAATAGAGTGGGAGAGTGATATACTCCCTATATTATCTCTTAAAGATAAAAATGCAAAGCCATTTATGGCAGCTAAACATTTCTGAAAATCATATCAACACATTAAATACATTATGGTGTATCTATGACTGTCTTAATTCCTGCTATTATGTGTGGTGGAAGCGGTTCAAGATTATGGCCTGTTTCACGTGAACAACATCCCAAGCCATTCATTAAACTATCGGATAATCAAAGTTTTTTACAAAAAGCATTTTTACGTGGAGCAAAATTATCAGATGTCAGTGAAGTATTGACTATTACTAATCGAGACCTTTATTTCAAAACACTAGATTCATTTAAAGAAGTTAATAGTAATGAAATTCAGACTTCATTTATTCTTGAACCTTATGGTCGTAACACTGCAGCAGCAGTAGCATCTGCTGCAATTTATGCTCGCGATACATATGGCGATGATGCGGTCTTGTTGGTCTTGGCTGCTGATCACTTGATCACAGAGCAAGTTGCATTCGATGATGCTGTTTCCTGCGCTATTGAATTAGCAAAAGCAGGACGGTTAGTCACATTTGGTATTAAACCCACAATACCTGAAACAGGTTATGGTTACATTGAAGCTCTTGGTACAGAGGTTTTGCGCTTCGTTGAAAAGCCAACATTGGATAAGGCAATTGAGTACGTTGAAAGCGGTCGCTTCTTCTGGAATTCAGGTATGTTTTGCTTTAAAGCAAGTACAATGATTGCAGAGATGGACTTGCATTGTCCGGAAGTATTGATAGCAACAAAAGCTTGCCTTGACAAGTCCGATTCGGTTCAAAGTAAAAAGGTCAAGCATATTGATCTGGACCCTGACACATTTATCCATGTTCCAGACATCTCGATAGATTATGCCGTGATGGAAAAATCAGGAAATGTTTCAGTAGTTCCATGTGACATAGGCTGGAGTGATATTGGGTCTTGGGCTGCAATAAGTGAACTACATCAAGCTGATGACGATGGAAACACCGTTCAGGGGCATGCAATTTTACATGCTACCTCAAATTGTTATATTTCGAGCGAGGATCGGGTTATTGGTGCTGTAGGTGTAGAAAACCTAGTAATTGTTGATACTGCTGATGCTCTATTGGTCGCTCACAAAGAAAGTAGTCAGGATGTAAAATTAATTTATAATCACCTTAAGACGATAAACAATGATGCATATAAAATACATCGTACAGTCTATTGTCCATGGGGACGTTATACGTTACTTGAGGTGGGAGAGCGTTTTAAAATAAAAAGACTTGAAGTTAAACCTGGGGCGAGCTTAACGATGCAAATGCATCATCATAGAAATGAACACTGGGTGGTATTATCTGGTGTTGCAGAGGTTTTCTATGAAGATCAAATTGCCTTGCTAACTGCTAACCAATCTACATATATTCCTGCTGGGCATCGTCACCAATTAAAAAATCCAGGTCTCATCGATTTAGTTATGCTAGAGGTGCAAACGGGTGAATATTTAGGTGAAGATGACATCATTGATTATTGAAAAGGAATTTAATTTAGGGGGCATCATGAATCTTACTTGTTTTAAAGCTTACGACATTCGCGGCAAACTGGGTGATGAGCTGAACACTGAGATTGCATACCGTATTGGCCGTGCAACTGCACAGTATCTAAATGCAACGACAATTGCTGTTGGAGGCGATGTTAGACTCACGAGCGAAAGCCTAAAGCAAGCACTTGCAAGAGGGATTCTTGATGCCGGTTGTGATGTCATCGACTTAGGGACTACGGGGACTGAAGAAACCTACTTTGCAGCATTTACGTTAGACATTGATGGTGCTATAGAAGTGACGGCCAGTCATAATCCTATGGATTACAATGGCATGAAACTGGTTGGTCGTGATGCTTGTCCAATTAGTGGTGATAGTGGTTTGAATGATATTCGAGCATTGGCTGAAAAGGGTGACTTCATTGCATCCTCCCGGCAAGGAACATTGATTAAAAAATCGATACTAGATGCTTATGTCGATCATTTGCTGACGTATATAAAGCCGCATCAATTACGTCCACTCAAGCTAGTTGTGAATGCCGGTAACGGGGCTGCAGGGCATGTGCTTGATGTTATCGAGCGACGTTTCAATACCCTCAATGTTCCTGTTGAGTTTATAAAAATTCATCATGAGGAAGATGGTAACTTTCCCAATGGTATTCCTAACCCATTGCTTCCTGAAAATAGAAGTGCTACATCGGAAGCGGTAAAGTTCTATCATGCTGATATGGGTATTGCGTGGGATGGTGATTTTGATCGCTGTTTTTTGTTTGATGAAAATGGTTATTTCATCGAAGGATACTATATTGTTGGATTATTAGCAGAGGCATTTTTAGTAGATAATCCTCATGAGAAAATTATTCATGATCCACGCTTGACATGGAATACTATTGATATCGTTGAAAAGTCTGGTGGTAAACCAGTACAAAGCAAAACTGGTCACGCCTTTATTAAAGAACGGATGCGCAGTGAGAATGCAATATATGGTGGTGAAATGAGTGCCCATCACTATTTCCGTGACTTTGGCTACTGTGATAGCGGTATGATTCCTTGGTTACTAGTAATTAACTTGCTATCACTAAAAAAATCCACATTGTCTAGTTTAGTTGCTGAACGTGTTAAAGCCTATCCATGCAGTGGTGAGATAAATTATAGAGTTGATAATGCTCTTGAGATAATAAAGAAGCTGGAAGAGGTCTATGCGCCACTTGCTGTCAAGGTAGAATATGTAGATGGTCTTAGTATTGAAATGAACGATTGGCGATTTAATGTTCGCATTTCAAACACAGAACCATTACTAAGGCTTAATGTTGAAAGCAAAAACGATATAAGCAAGTTAACGTCTGGTTTGAATTCATTACATAAAATGATCAACAACTTATAAGGAGAGTGCTGAAAATGTCCAAGAAAGTAGCGTTAATTACTGGGGTGACTGGTCAGGATGGTTCATATCTGGCTGAGTTTCTATTAGAGAAGGGGTATGAAGTCCATGGTATTAAGCGCCGTGCATCTCAGTTTAATACACAACGTGTAGACCACATTTATAAAGACCCTCATGAAGAGAACGTTGATTTTAAACTACATTATGGTGACTTAACGGATTCATCAAATCTAACGAGAATTATAGCCGAAGTTCAACCAGATGAAGTTTATAATCTTGGTGCTCAATCTCATGTCGCTGTTAGTTTTGATTCCCCAGAATATACTGCGGATGTTGATGCGATAGGTACTTTACGCTTATTGGAAGCTATTCGTTTCTTGGGACTGACAAAAAAAACTCGTTTTTATCAGGCATCGACATCCGAACTATACGGCCTCGTGCAAGAAATTCCGCAGCGAGAGACAACACCTTTTTATCCGCGCAGCCCTTATGCTGTTGCAAAAATGTATGCGTACTGGATTACGGTGAATTATCGTGAGGCATATGGTATGTATGCTTGTAATGGTATTTTGTTTAATCATGAGTCACCCCGTCGTGGAGAAACATTTGTCACTAGAAAAATTACTCGAGGTTTGTCAAATATTGCTCAAGGCCTCGAAAAGTGCCTGTATATGGGAAACATGGACTCATTGCGTGATTGGGGACATGCAAGAGACTATGTCAAGATGCAATGGATGATGTTGCAACAAGAGCAGCCAGAGGACTTTGTCATTGCAACTGGAGTGCAATATAGTGTCCGTGAATTTATAAAAATGGCCGCTGCTGAGTTAGGTATTGAATTGAACTTTGTTGGAAGCGGCGTCGAGGAAAAAGCTGTCGTTTCGGCGATTTATGGAGATAAGGCGCCGGCATTGAAGGTCGGTGATATTATCGTATGTGTTGATCCACGTTATTTCAGACCGGCCGAGGTAGAGACTCTTCTTGGTGATCCATCTAATGCAAAAAATAAGCTGGGTTGGGAGCCGGAAACGACACTCGCAGAAATGGTAAGTGAGATGGTTGCATATGATTTACAGCAAGCTCGCCAGCATGCCTTGCTGAAATCCCATGGCTTTGATGTTAATGTCAGTGTGGAGTGACTATGATTCCAGTATATCAACCAAGATTATCTGGTAATGAAAAAAAATATGTTAATGAATGCCTTGATTCAACATGGATCTCTTCCAAAGGTGAGTTTATTAACAGATTTGAATCTGCATTTTCAAAGTATATTGGTGCAGAAAATTGTACAACAGTGAGTAATGGTACTGTAGCACTTCATTTGGCGATGGCTGCTTTAGGTATTGGTCCTGGTGATGAGGTTATTGTTCCTTCATTCACATATATTGCCTCAGTGAATACCATCATTCAGACCGGTGCAAAAGCAGTCTATGTTGACTCGCTACCAGATACATGGAACATCGATGTCAATGATGTAATAGCAAAAATCACAACAAAGACCAAGGCTGTCATGGCTGTGCATCTTTATGGTTTACCATGTGACATGGATGCGTTAGTCGATGTTTGTAAGAAACATAACTTGTTTTTGATCGAAGACTGTGCGGAAGCGTTCGGTACTCTTTATAAGAATAAGCATGTTGGTACATTTGGTGACGTGGCAACATTCAGTTTCTTTGGAAATAAGACAATAACTACCGGCGAAGGTGGCATGGTTGTTTCAAAGGATAAAAATGTCCATGACTTGGCATGCCACTTGAAGAGCCAAGGTGTTTCGAAGGTTAAAGAGTATTGGCATGATGCGTTGGCATTTAATTATCGCATGACAAATATATGTGCTGCGATTGGCCTGGCACAATTAGAGCAAGCAGACGAGATAATTGCCAAAAAAAGAGAGATTGCCAGTTGGTATCAGCGTCGATTAAACCATTTGCCGATAACATTCCACAAAGAGATTGAGAATACCAGTCATTCATTTTGGATGTGCTCGATCCTCGTCGAGAATGCACAAGATAGAGACTTGCTCAGAACTGTTCTAAAGAGTCATGATGTTGAGACAAGGCCATTGTTTCCTTTAGCTAATACGATGCCACATGTATTTACGGAACATAAATTTCCTGTTGCTGAAAATATCAGCTCAAGAGGAATGAATTTACCAAGCTACCCTGAATTATTGGAAAAAGATGTTGATTATATCTGCAACGTAATTTCTGATTTTTATTTAAATAAGTAATGTTAAATAGATAACCCTTCATCTTTCGTTGGTGAAGGGTTATTTTAAATTGGTGGGAGCTCTATGAGTCTTTATTATGTTAGGGGTATTTGGGATGCTAGATATTTTTGGCAGCATCTCGCGTTATCGGATCTACGCTCTCGTTGGCGGCGTTCTTTTTTCGGTGTATTATGGTCATTTATTCAACCTTTAGGTATGACATTATTAATATCTATAGTTTTTAGTAAAATGTTTAATACGGACATAGTGACATATGCACCCTATATTTTGTCAGGAATTATAGTCTGGGATTTTGTAGTAGCCAATACCATTGGTGGTTCACTTGCGTTTGTGCAAGCTGATGCCTACATTAAACAATGCAAGCATCCATTAGCAATATATACATTACGAACTGTATTGAGCAGCATCATAGTACTTGCACTTGCCAGTTTGGCTCTATTTGCTTGGTCAATAGTTGTATTGCCACAAAATATAAATATAACCTGGCTAGCCACCTTAACTGTTTTTCCAATATTGGCACTTATTGCATGGCCATTATCAACATTGCTAGCGTATATCGGGGTTAGATTTAGAGATGTACCACATGCGATGGGATTGGTCATGCAAGCGATATGGTTTATCTCTCCGGTATATTTCGAAGAACGTATGTTCCGTTCTGGCGGATTGGATTGGTTAGTCGATTACAATCCTGTGTATCATGTATTGCAAATTATAAGAGCACCACTACTAAAAGGTGAATGGCCGAGTCTGGAAAACTATACATTTAGTCTAATAACAGCTGCGTTCCTATTTTTGCTTGCATGGCTGATTGGCCGAAATGCAGAGAAAAAAGTGATCTTCTACCTATGAAAAAGAATAAAATTAAACTTGAGAATGTTAACCTTCATTATGCATCAGTAGCTTACAAAGAGCGGTCACTAAAGTCTCTTTTCTCTGCTGCTTTTAAAAAAGGAAAAGCAGAGCGTTCTGTTTCTGATATTCATGCATTAAAAAATATTACGCTAGAAATAAATAATGGAGAGAGGGTCGGGCTCTTAGGGCATAATGGTGCAGGAAAAAGTACATTTCTTAAAACGGTGGCAGGTCTCTATCCTATATCTAGTGGTAAATTAATTGTTGAAGGGCAAGTTCGTTCTCTTTTTGATTTGAGTCTAGGTTTTGAACCTGATGCAACAGGCCGAGAGAATATTCTCTATCGTGGTCTTCTGCTTGGCCTCTCTCCGACTTTTATGAAAGAGAAAGAAAATGAGATCGTTGAGTTTGCTGGTCTGGGTGAGTTTATTGATTATCCAATTAAAACTTACTCTGCAGGCATGCAGGTTAGACTCGCATTTGCCATATCCACAGCAGTTGGTGGCGATATTTTGCTCCTCGATGAAGTGATTGGTGCTGGTGATGCTCAGTTTATGGCAAAGGCTAAAAGCAGAATAATGAGTTTGATTGAGAATGCTGAAATACTAGTTTTAGCATCACATGATTTCAGCGCATTGAAAAATATTTGTTCAAGAGGGATTGTATTTCATCATGGTGAATACATTTTTGATGGCCCCATTGATGATGCGATCATTGCCTATAAACGAGTCAATAATCTGGATTTAGCATGAAAAATCGAGTGTTGTGGCTGCTTAACCATTCAACATTAAGAAACTTTGAAATACCTCAGCTAATAGAATTTGGTATTGAAGAAATATATCTTCCCAAAAAGTTTCCATATGATGAGGGAAATTTATCGGCAAGTATTACATTTGATTTTGACGATAAATTGACTATCCCTAGGCATGAACTTGATATTTTAAATGAACAAAATTGGTATGAGTCGCCCAGTAAAAATGCTTGGGATATTGTCAATAAATATTTTGATTATGCGATAATTGGCTTCTTCCCAAAGCAAATTAAGTCAACCATTAAAAGTTTTAATGGTACCGTCATTCTTCGTGTATTTGGATTATCTAAGGGATACAATTATTCTTCTTTACTAAGAAGTGAGTGTGGAGATAATGTAGTATCAACGATTAAATCGATGGGAAAAAGATTCTGGTTTGGTTGTGGCTATGAGCATATTTCCGATGTAGAAATGCCATATTTAGCAAAGCGCTCATGCTATTTGCCTGTTGGTTTAAAAGGTAAATATCAGCCTGATAATTGGACTGGAAAAAGAAAAACGATACTATTTGTCTGTCCTAGAATAGGAACATCTCCATACTTTAAAAGTATTTATGAATCCTTTGTTCGTGATTTTAAAGATTTTGATTATATCATTGGTGGTGCGCAGCCAATAGCTGTTAATGATAAGAAAGTACTCGGCTTTGTATCTAAAGAAGAGCACTCTGATAACATGCAACAATGCAGCATTATGTTTTATCATTCCACTGAACCAAATCATATACATTATCATCCCTTTGAAGCCATACAAGCTGGTATGCCATTAATATATATGGCTGGGGGAATGCTGGATTTGATGGGGGGCGGGGATTTACCTGGCAGATGTGAAACAATTGCAGAAGCTAAGGCTAAGATTAGAAAAATTTTAAATGACGATGAACAGTTAATCAAGGATATTAGAAAAACACAGCATGTGCTTCTTGAGAAAATGATGCCAGAGTATTGTGCTTCAATATGGAAAAGAAACTTTAGCCTTGTCGTTGATGGATTAAAAGAACATCGCCTCCAGCAGAAAGCTCGCCCTACATATACCACAAGAAAAAAACGAATTGCCATAATTGTTCCGATTGAGTATCGAGGGGGGAGTCTGCGAGGTGCTAAGCTTTTAGCTGATGCCATATTACTTGGTAGTCAACAGGCTAATGAAGAATGTGACATCGTTTTTGCGCATCCAACCATTGATGAATTAGAGCATGCTAATGAGTTGAAGGATTTAAATCCAAAAATTCAAAGGAGAAGCTTCTATTGGCAACATCTTTCTAAAGATGATGCTACTCGTGCTATGCAATATGCTGGTCATGATGGCTGGTGTGCCGTAGATGAATCATATATGGTGCCAAATGACAGCATCAGTAATTTCTATGATTGTGATATTTGGGTTTTCGTTTCTGACAGGCTGGACAAAACGCTGCTTCCAGTAAGACCGATAGTATTGATGGTATATGATTATTTGCAGCGCTATGTTTCAATTTTGCAAGGAAGTGCTGATCATCCCTACTTGAAAGCAGCAACACAAGCTGAGCGAGTCTTGGTTACTACTGAGTTTACTTGCCGAGATGCGCAACAATATGCTGGTATTGAGTCTGACAGAATTGCTCGGTTACCTATGTTGGCACCTGACTTTTCGTTTTCAGATGAGCAGCAAAAAGATATTGGCGACTATTTCATTTGGACTACTAATCTTAGTCCACATAAGAATCATCTCAATGCAGTCAAAGCATTAGATATTTATTATAATCAGCTAGCCGGTTCTCTTACATGCTTTATCACCGGTGTTAATACTCAGAGTATAACGGAAAGTAAACTTTCATATTTGAGCGAGTTTGTGAGAACTGTTGATAATAGTGAGCCGTTGAAACGTAAGATAAAGTTATGTGGTGAGTTATCCGATTTAGAATATAAAAAGGCACTAAAAAAAGCAGCATTTATATGGCATCCTGCGCGCATTGATAATGGCACTTTCTCGGTTATTGAGGCTGCCTATCTCAATATACCTGCACTCTCTTCTGATTATCCGGCAATGCGTGAAATAGATAGACAGTTTTCACTTAATTTAACATGGTCTGATGCAAACTCGCCGGAGCAAATGGCTTGTCAGCTAAAATATATAGAAGAGCAAGCTTTTCATCTTCGAAAAAATTTGCCTAGTAAAGATATACTGAAAGAGCAACGAGTGGAAAATTTGGCTAAGCATTATTGGGGGGTAATACGCGAATGTCTGTGAGAAAATTTGGAATTTATCTTTGCTATGCCCCATCTGTTGATTTACGGAAGGAGGGACTTGGTCGTTACTTGGCTGCCTTTCTTAAAGGTGCTGCAGTACGAGATGATGTAAAGTTTACCTTGGTGTGTCCTAGTTGGTCTACGAAAGATCTATATGACCTTTTTGATAGTGAGAATGTACCACATGACAGTTTTTCGATTCGCTCACCAGAAAAAAGACCACTTTTACTGGATCTTTACCATTGGTACATTAATCGTAAAACGAAAATAAGGAAAAGAAAAACACTCAAATCATTTTTACTGGGGTTGGTTGGTAGCTTGAAGGAAAATATTTTCCATTATGTGGAAAAGCGTTTGTTAAATGCATATACAACATTGGATCTGATCCTTTTAGGCGTTGAAGGGTGTCTGTTATTTCTGCTGGCTTTAATCATTTTTCCATTATTTTTTATTTTTTCGTTTCCCTTTTTATTAGCATTTTTTTGTGTTCGTAGATTGAAACTAATTGTGCTGGGCAGGTTTTCCAAGTACATAGGCCGTTTCATGAAAATGATATACTCGCCTAAAGATGATGGATTTGTATTGCGTCTCTACCGTAACATGGAGTTGGTGGAAGGGAAACGCATAAGCGCATTAATCGATAGTATGCATGATATATCTGCATGGTATTGTCCAACAGCCTATTGGCCTGAGTTTAACAAGATCGATGCTCCTCGATTAATGTGTGTACCTGATGTTGTTTTACGAGAGTTTCCCGTTGCCTTTTCTCAAATTGGTGGTGATAGAACTCTATCGACGTTTAAATTGCTAGAAGAGGCTATCAGAACAGGGGACCACTTTGTCACTTATAGTGAAGTGGTAAAATGGAATACACTTATTGATGGTTATCAAGTATCAGTGGACAAGGTCTCAGTAGTACATCACGCCGCTAATAAAGTTGATAGCTTCATTAATATTACTGGTCTACCAGATAATGAAGAGGCAACTACCAATTATGCCAAGTCGTTACTCATTTCCGCAATTCGCAAATCGAATGAGCAAAATTATGTGTCAATGTTTAAAAATAAAGATGTAGAGTTTGTTTTTTATGCTAGCCAGATCAGGCCAAATAAAAACATAATAAGTTTATTCAAAGCGTATGAGTATCTTTTACGAAAAAAATTTGTTCAGCACAAATTGATCGTTACCGGCAGCATTAGTGTTATACCTGAAGTAAAAGAGTTTATTATTAGCCACAATCTACAACATGATATCTTATTTTTACATGGACTAACAATGCAAGAGCTTGCAGCTTGTTATAAATTGGCAAGTTTGGCAGTTAATCCAAGTCTAAGTGAGGGCGGGTGTCCGTTTACATTTACTGAGGCGTTATCTGTTAATACACCAGTTGTTATGGCTCGTATTCCTGTTACTGAAGAAATTCTTACTGACCCTGAGTTACAGGAAATGACATTTTTTGATCCATATGATTGGAGAGATATGGCTAAGAGAATAGAATGGGCACTCCACCATAAGGACATCTTACTACGAAAACAGTTGCAGATATACGATCAGTTATCAATGCGTACATGGTCTGATGTTGTAAATGAGCATATCGATATACTTGAGCGTATTAGTTGCTTGGAGAAATAATGTGGTAGATTCAAAGAAGTTGGCCATTTTAGGATGTGGTGGACATGCAAGAAGTGTGGCTGATGTAGCATTATCGTTGGGATTCTCAATGTTATGCTTTATTGATGATAATGCAAAACCTGGCGAGAGTATTTTGGGTTATCCAGTTTTTCCTTCATGGGATGTAATCTCTCCCGATGAGTGGATTTTTTTTTCTGCAGTAGGTGATAATTATAAAAGAAAGATACAGTTAGAGATATTGGGGGAAATGGGGTGGCAAGTTGCCACCTTGATTTCTGCCACAGCCACGATTGGTATTAACTCTATCATAGGTAAAGGAACATTCGTCGGTCATCATGGGCACATTGGTCCTTCAGTTAAAATTGGTGAGGGATGCATTATCAATACAGGTGCAATAATTGAACATGACGTCTGTGTTGATGAATTTACGCATGTATCGGTCAACAGTACAGTGGCAGGTTCAGTTAATATTGGAAAGTTATGTTTTATAGGTGCAGGCGCAACTATAATAAACAATATTACTGTTCGCGACGAGATTACTGTTGGTGCCGGTGCGTGTGTTGTAAACACTATAGATCAGCCCGGAATTTATGTGGGTGTGCCAGCAAAGAAGTATAAATAACATCTTGGGGTGAGATATGCATCTTACGGATGATGATTTTTTAAAAACAATAAAAAATACACCTTTAATCTCGATTGATCTGGTGATTTCTGATAGTTCAGGGCGATATCTTCTCGGTCTCAGAAGAAATAGACCTGCAGCCGATTATTGGTTTGTTTTGGGGGGCAGGATAAAAAAGGGAGAAGCTATATCAGATGCCTTTAAAAGAGTTGCTGAGAATGAGCTTGGTGTGACGTTACAGAGTTCGAAAGCTAAATTTATTGGAGTCTACGAGCATTTTTATAAAGATTCTTTTTATGACATTATGACTCCAACTCACTATGTTGTTTTAGCGTATTCAATAGAACTAGACCATGATATAAATTCATTCTCTGTTGCTCAGCATTCAAAGTATAAATGGTTTGATATAGTAGACCTTCTTGCATCACCAGATGTTCATCAATACACAAAGAACTATTTTTTAGATAAGGGCTTGGAAGATAATGAAAATTCTTCATTTTTTTAAAACATATTACCCAGATGCTTACGGTGGTGTGCAACAAGTCATATATCAGCTTGCTGAAGGTGCAGTAAAAATAGGGCATGAGGTTGATGTATTATGTTTAAGTGCTGAAAATGCTGGTCGAAATTTTAACATCGCTAATCATAGTGTGCATGCTGCAAAAGAAGATTTTTATATAGCTTCGACTGGTTTTTCATGGTCTGCCATTGTCGAATTCAGGCGACTGGCTGAGAAAGCTGACATTATTCATTATCATTTTCCATGGCCTTATATGGATCTTGTTCATTTTTGGGTTAATCCTAAAAAGCCGACGGTGGTCAGTTACCATTCTGACATTGTCAAACAAAAATACCTGCTACAACTTTATAAGCCATTGATGATGTCTTTTCTAAATAAAGTTGATGCTGTAGTCGCTTCTTCACCCAATTATGTCAAGACCAGCCCCGTTCTCTCTAGCCTAAAAAAGGATGTTGAGGTGATACCATTCGGTCTGGAAAAGGTATCTCCAAGTTATGCAGAACTATCGTTATCGAATAAATGGAATGATAAAATAAAAGGGCGTTTTTTTCTTTTTATCGGATTTTTACGATATTATAAGGGGTTGTCATTTGTCCTTGATGCTATGCGTGGGCTTGATTATCCTTTGATAATAATTGGTGAAGGCCCATGTGAAAAGGAGTTGAAGTCTCAGGCGGATAAGTTAGGATTAAAAAATACGTTGTTTGTTGGTCCAGTAAGTGACGCTGAAAAAAATATTTTACTGGAGTTATGTTACGCTGTGGTCTTTCCATCTCATCTGCGTTCTGAAGCGTTTGGTATGACTTTGTTAGAGGCATCTATGTATGGGAAGCCAATGATTACTTGCGAAATTGGTACAGGCACTACATATATAAATATGCATGGTGAAACCGGCTTGGCAGTTGAGCCAGCAAATAGTGAGGCTCTATCATCAGCAATGAAAAAGTTATGGGATGATCAAGATGAAGCTGAGAGTATGGGGAAAAATGCAAAGGCTAGATTTGAACATAACTTTACTGCCGACGTCATGATTGATAAATATATGACGTTATATGAAAAAGTTATTTCAAATTATTATTCATCTTGAAATGCCTATCTCAAATTGTATGTCCATACCTAGAATTCTTGTCACAGGTGCCAACGGATTTGTAGGCAAGGCGGTCTGTGAACACTTGCTGGCGCTGGGGGCGAATGTTAAAGGAGCGGTGCGAAGTCACTCGCTGGCTTCTTACCATGTTCAGGCTCCCTCTCTGACTGCGGATGCCAACTGGACTGCTCAATTGCAACAGGTGGATGTGGTTGTTCACTGTGCTGCCAGGGTGCATGTAATGTCGGATACCGCGACAGATCCCCTGGCTGCGTTTCGAGCGGTGAATACAGAGGGCTCCCTCGCTCTTGCCCGGCAGGCTGCTGAGGCAGGAGTAAAGCGCTTCATCTTTATCAGTTCGATCAAAGTGAATGGCGAGCAGACCGACCCTGGTAAGCCATTTGATGAGAATGTGCAAAGTCCGCCAGAAGATCCCTATGGACGCTCGAAGTATGAGGCTGAGCAGGGGCTGATGGCACTCGCGAAAGAGTGTGGTATGGCTGTAACCATCATCCGCCCTCCTCTTATTTACGGGGAAGGGGTGAAGGCTAACTTTGCCAGCATGATGACGTGGGTGCGCAAAGGGATCCCGCTCCCTTTTGCCCGTTTGACCAATGCGCGTAGCCTGTTGGCGTTACCTAATTTGTGTGACTTCATTGCCCATGCGATGGAGCACCCTGCTGCAGTGAATCAGGTCTTTTTAGTCGCAGATCCTGTCGCAGTGTCGACGTCGCACTTATTGGCGGCGATTGCAGAAGCAGAAGGCGTTAGCTGTCGAGTCTTTTATCTCCCACCAGGAGTAATAAGAGTGCTTGGACGCTGTTTGGGGATTGATGCCAAGCTACAACGGATTTATGGCTCTCTGGAAATGGATACCCGCAAGGCTCAGAGCCGATTACAATGGTCGGCACCCTATTCGCTCTCTCAGACCCTATCTCTGATGGCGTCAATCCATAGTGAGTCGTCTTGATGCTGGCATTTGTTTTGTTGTCGATATTTTGTCTTTTTCTTTCAATCACCATGACCGGCCTGCTCAGGCGCTACGCACAGACCCGCTTGCTTGACCAACCCAATCATCGCAGTTCGCATCAGGTGCCGACCCCGAGAGGCGGTGGCATGGCTATCGTGGCGACCTTTCTGCTGGCAGCCCCGTTGTTTGTTACCCTGATCCCACTTCCCTCCGGCATATCCCAGAGCAGCTTCGCATTGATATGGGCTGCGGCGCTGGGGATTGCCTTGGTTGGTTTTATCGATGACCACATCTCTCTCAAGCCCCGAACCCGCCTGATTGTGCAGAGCATGGCGGCAGCTTTGGTGGTATCTGCGGTTGATGGTTTGCCAGCGCTGACCTTCTTTGGTTGGCAGCTCGATCTGGCCTGGTTTGGTTACCTGATGGCCTGGCTGGGGGTGATCTGGTTTATCAACCTGTACAACTTTATGGATGGCATCGATGGCTTGGCGGCAGGTGAAGCCGTTGTCGTCTGTCTGTTCATGACGTTATTTCACTATCTGGTTGGGGGGGAGTGGTCGTCTGCCTGTTTGATCCTGCTACTGGGGATTTCGGCGGCGGGCTTCTTGTGCTGGAATTTTCCGCCCGCCAGGATCTTTATGGGGGATGGTGGCAGCGGATTTCTTGGCTTGATGCTGGCCTCCCTGATGCTGCTGGATGCGGCATCTGCCCCTCAATTCCTGTGGGCATGGCTCGTCATGCTCGGGGTCTTTGTGGTTGATGCGACCTGGACGTTGCTGAATCGCTTTCGTCTGAAATGCCGTCTGAGCGAGGCTCATCGTACTCATGGCTATCAATATCTGGCGAGGCGTTGGCAGAGCCATCGAAACGTGACCTTGGCTGTGCTTCTTATAAATAGCCTTTGGCTTGCGCCGATCGCTGTCATGATTGTATTGGGCCAGCTCGATGGTGTGAGCGGTCTGGTCATTGCCTACTTGCCGTTAGCTTTTCTTGCGTATCACCTGAATGCAGGAGTACCAGAATGAGAAATGAGCTTTTACCCGGTGGGAGCTGGCTACTGACTTGCCTGGGCTCCCTGTCACGAGCCAGCAAGCGTGCCGTATCTGTCACCGTTGATATGATCCTGATCACCATGACCTATTGGGGAGCGTACTGGATCCGGCTTGAACACAACTGGCCAATCGATAGCCCGCATCACTGGGCACTGCTTGGCGCAATTATCATTGTCAGCATCGGTCTGTTTGTAAGGCTTGGGCTTTATCGCGCAGTGCTCCGATATGTCAGCTTTCGGGTGTTATGGACAATCTCGCTAGGGGCATTTCTTTCAACCTGCTTCTTTGTTCTCTCTGCGTTTTACTTTGATATCCTTCTGCCGAGAACGGTTTCGGTTATCTATCTCTCCTTTTTGGTGTTACTGGTTGGCGGTGTGCGGCTGTTTTTCCGGGCGCTCCTAAATACCACCCGTTTGGCTCGTACCCAGGTATTGATCTACGGCGCGGGCTCTTCGGGCCGACAGTTGCAAATGGCCTTGTTGCAAGGCAATGAGTTTTATCCCGTTGCCTTTATTGATGACGATCCCGCCAAACAGGGATGCGTGATCCAGGGCTGTACCGTTTATCACAGTGCTCAGCTGCCAACCCTGATTGACCACCATGGGGTGCAGAAGATCTTGCTGGCCATGCCGAGCAGCACCAGGGCTCGCCGTCAGGAGGTGATCAATGCACTTGAGCCCCTATCTTGCGAAGTGCTCTCTATCCCGGGGATGGCCGATCTGGTCAATGGCTCTGCCCGCATAGATCAGCTCAATGAGGTCTCCATCGACGATCTATTGGGCAGAGATCCGGTAGAGCCGGTGACCACCTTGATGGAAGCCAATATCACAGGCAAAGCGGTCATGGTGACAGGTGCCGGTGGCTCTATTGGTTCTGAGCTCTGTCGCCAAATCTTGCGGTGCCGGCCATCCACTCTGGTACTGTTCGAACTATCCGAATACGCCCTCTATGTCTTGCACAAGAACCTGCGGGAGCAGTGTCAGCGTGAAGAAATCGAAACGGATCTGGTGCCGTTACTAGGATCAGTGCAGCGCCAGCATCGTCTCAAGACGGTGATGCAGAGTTTCAGGATCCAGACCGTCTACCATACCGCGGCTTACAAACATGTCCCGCTGGTTGAGTTCAACATTATTGAAGGGGTACGTAACAACGTATTCGGCACTCTTTATGCAGCACAGGCGGCTATTGAGGCAGGGGTGGAAACATTCGTGCTGATCTCTACCGATAAAGCGGTGCGGCCAACCAACACCATGGGGGCCAGCAAGCGTCTGGCCGAGTTGATCTTGCAAGCCTTGACCCGCGAGAAGCACAGCACTCGTTTTTGTATGGTGCGTTTTGGCAATGTTCTTGGATCTTCCGGCTCAGTGGTGCCGTTATTCAGACAGCAGATAGATAAGGGGGGGCCCATCACTCTGACTCACCCCGATATTATCCGTTACTTCATGACCATACCTGAGGCTGCCCAGCTGGTGATCCAGGCTGGCGCCATGGGGGAGGGGGGCGACGTCTTTGTGCTCGATATGGGGCAACCGGTACGGATCATGGAGCTGGCCAAGCGCATGATACGCCTCAGCGGCCTGACACTGCGTGATGAGCAGCGTCCTGATGGGGATATTGCCATCGAGGTGACGGGGTTGCGGCCGGGTGAAAAGCTCTACGAAGAGTTACTGATTGGTGATGATGCCAGAGGAACCGAGCATCCCCGGATCATGGTGGCACAAGAGAGCTGGCTGCCCTGGTCGCGACTGCGCCCCTTGCTGGCCTCACTGGATGATGCTTGTCACCGTTTTGATCAACAGCAAGTGCGCGACATCCTGATGCATGCTCCTGCTGCATTCGAACCGACGGATGGTATTTGTGATCTGGTGTGGCTAGCGAAGCAGCAGCTACCACCAAGTGATAATGTTGTTAAATTGCCCTCACATAACATAGATTTTTTGCTTGCTAATCACTGAATTTTTATATAGGCGTCCATTATTGGGCGCTTTTTTTTTTGCTTTTCCACCTGTTTGTTTGTTTTTTAATCGATCGAGCCAGTCGTGGACTAGATTGGCTACTCATTTTGGCGAACCGCAGGTAGAATTCCTGCCTCCACTGATTTCGGAATAATCCTACAGTTTTGCGCAAATTAATGCAGCAGAATGAGCGGAGCTATGGCGAATGGCTGGAGTGGCGACTTGTTTTGTTGTCATGATCGTCAGCAGTAAGGTATGGCAAATTACATATCAATTTACTGATGCCTTTAACAATATAAAAAGACTGCATGCACACTGGGAGCTGTAACTCAGGGGCGGTAGCCATTATTTTTTTTATAGATTGGATTGTTTTTTAGTCCGTTACTGACTTCTTTGTAGTCAATTCGGCGCTTTAGCGATAGCGATGATATCGATACAAGAGGGACCGTCAGTAGTCCCCAGATACATGGCACGGGATAGAGAGTGTGACAACGCCGGAATGTGATCATTCGGGTGTCTGTCACTGGTTGGCAATCGATTGTAATTGAAATGTTTTTACTGCCGGACTCGTCAACTCGACGAGTTTGCCGAGCTCCTCCTGTCCAGCCCTTCGCTTTCAAATAAAAATCAATCTCTTTTCTTTGTTCGTTTCTCGCTGCTGCTCGTTTCGACAAGCTGCCGGAGGGAAACACAAAATCTACGTGACGTGGCAGTCGAATGCCGATGAGACAAACCTCGATGGTTGTTTCTCTGGGTATAGACATGAAGAGAGCTTATGGGAATGCATAATAAAATAGACAGTAGTGCAGCCTTCGGGATTGCTGCGAATGAACAGTTGACGGCCGAGAGCCATTCACTGGATATTGGTAATCTGGTGTATGAGCTTAAGCGGGTTCACATGAAAAGTGATGAGCTTTATGTTTACTGCAGTGACAATGACAAAAAGCTTATCGAACGGGTGCTTGCTGATTATCCGTTCACATTGAACTTCAATGTGACAGACCTCTCGGCCCTGAAAGGCAAAACTCTTGTGCATTACAAGAGTGGTGACCTTCCCGATGAACTGGCAGCAATGCTGGTGCTGGCCACCAAATATGGCGCCTACGTTGAACCGCTGGTCAGTTATTTGGACCGTCGCTTCGGCCGCACTGAAGTGGAGTTGCTGCACAGCGGCTACTTCCTGCACATGAAATCTTTCTCCATCCTCTCCCGTCCATCCAATCGCATTGTCAAGCGTGCGCTGGATCTGGTCTCTGCCATTGCGCTCAGTCTGGTTGCCATTCCCATTGGCTTGCTTGCTGCGCTGGCCATCAAACTGGAATCACCTGGTCCCATCTTTTATCGTCAAGCCCGGGTTGGCCTGTTCAACCAGGAATTCGACGTAATCAAGTTCCGCTCTATGCGAAACGATGCCGAAAAAAATGGTGCTCAATGGGCAAGCAAGAACGACGCCCGAGTCACGCGTGTTGGCCGTTTCATTCGCAAGACCCGTATTGATGAACTACCGCAACTGATCAACGTCTTTAAAGGCGAAATGTCTCTGGTTGGCCCAAGACCCGAGCGGGAAGTATTTATAAAAGAGCTGGAAGCTGTTATCCCGTACTATCGCTTCCGTCATGCGGTCAAGCCCGGCATTACCGGCCTGGCCCAGGTCAAATACCCCTACGGGGCATCTATTGAAGATGCCGTTTGGAAGCATAAATACGATATCTTCTATATCAAGCATCAAAGCCTGATGTTGGATATCAAGATCCTGATATTGACTGTTAAGACTGTACTGTTTGGCATGGGGCGGTAATTATAGTGTGCTCCGGCTATGTCCAACTACCTATGATGCCTTATTAAGTCGATAAC
>NZ_QAJD01000049.1:0-4431 GCF_003061465.1 Aeromonas sp. HMWF017 | reverse complement strand
CGTCACGTGCGGCAGCTGCCAGGGCAGCGATGCGACCGTGATACTTGAAACCGGAACGATCGAAAGATACGTTCTGAACGCCTTTGGCAATAGCACGCTCAGCGATAGCCTTACCTACAGCGGTAGCAGCATCTGCGTTACCGGTGTATTTCAGAGCTTCACTGATGGCTTTCTCTACTGTGGAAGCAGAGGCCAGAACTTCGGAACCGTTGGCTGCAATAACCTGCGCATAGATATGACGCGGGGTACGGTGAACAACCAGACGGGTAGCTCCCAGTTCCTGCATCTTTTTCCGAGCACGAGTAGCACGACGGAGACGAGCTGCTTTCTTGTCCATAGTGTTACCTTACTTCTTCTTAGCTTCTTTAGTACGCACTTGCTCGTTGGCATAGCGTACACCCTTGCCCTTGTAGGGCTCCGGAGCGCGGTAAGCACGGATATCGGCGGCGACTTGGCCAACCAGCTGCTTGTCGACGCCACGCAGAACGATTTCTGTAGCAGTCGGGCACTCAGCGGTCACACCAGCCGGCAGCACATGCTCTACCGGGTGAGAGAAGCCCAGAGCCAGCGCAACAGCATTGCCCTTGATGGAGGCTTTATAACCTACACCAACCAGCTGCAGCTTGCGCTCGAAGCCTTGGGTAACACCGATTACCATGTTGTTGACCAATGCACGGGCAGTACCGGCCTGAGCGTCAGCACCAGCGATGCTGCCGCGCGGGGCGAACTTCAGTACATTGTCTTCTTTGGTCACTTCTACACCGGCGTGAATAGAGCGAACCAGAGAACCTTTACCACCTTTGATGGTCAGTTCCTGGCCGTTCAGAGTCACCTCTACGCCAGCAGGAATAGTGACGGGTGCCTTAGCAACACGAGACATTTCCTACCTCCTATTAAGCGACGTAGCAGATGATCTCACCGCCCATGCTTGCTTTGCGAGCAGCACGGTCAGTCATCACACCTTTAGACGTGGACACGATAGCAACACCGAGACCGCCCATAACTTTCGGCAGATCAGTAGTGCGCTTGTAAATACGCAGGCCTGGACGGCTTACGCGTTGGATCAGTTCTACAACTGGCTTGCCCTGGAAATATTTCAGTTCAATTTCCAGTTCCGGCTTCACGTCACCAGCTACGGAGTAGCCTGCGATGTAACCTTCTTCTTTCAGCACTTTGGCGATAGCCACTTTCAGCTTGGAAGAAGGCATGGAAACCGCAACTTTGCTCGCCGCCTGACCGTTACGGATGCGGGTCAGCATATCCGCGATCGGATCTTGCATGCTCATAAGTCTAACTCCCGAGATTCGTTACCAAGAAGCCTTCTTCAGGCCCGGAATTTCGCCCTTCATGGCATGCTCACGCACCTTGATGCGAGACAGGCCAAACTTGCGCAGGAAACCGTGCGGACGACCAGTAATATTGCAACGGTTACGCTGGCGGGACGGACTGGAATCACGGGGCAGCTGTTGCAGTTGCAGTACAGCATCCCAACGCGCTTCTTCAGAAGCGTTCATGTCAACGATGATAGCTTTCAGCTCGGCACGCTTGGTCGCGTACTTGGCTACCAGCTTGGCACGCTTTGCTTCGCGCGCTTTCATGGATGTTTTAGCCATAACCCTAACCTTACTTGCGGAATGGGAAGTTAAAGGCAGCCAGCAGAGCACGGCCTTCTTCATCGGTATTCGCGGAAGTGGTGATGGTGATATCCAGACCACGGACGCGATCGACTTTGTCATAGTCGATTTCCGGGAAGATGATCTGCTCACGCACGCCCATGGAGTAGTTACCACGACCGTCGAACGCTTTAGCGTTCAGGCCACGGAAGTCACGGATACGCGGTACGGAGATGCAGATCAGCCGTTCCAGGAACTCCCACATACGCTCGCCACGCAGGGTTACTTTACAACCTATCGGGTAGCCTTCACGAATCTTGAAGCCCGCAACAGATTTGCGAGCTTTGGTGATCAGCGGCTTCTGACCGGAAATGGCAGCCATATCGGCAGCAGCATTTTCCAGCAATTTCTTGTCAGAGATCGCTTCACCAACACCCATGTTCAGGGTGATTTTCTCGATCCGAGGGACTTGCATGATAGTCTTGTAACCGAACTGCTTGGACAGTTCATTTACTACATCGGATTTGTAGTAATCATGCAGTTTCGCCATCGTTAAACTCCAATTACTTCACAAGTTCGCCGGTGGATTTGAAGAAACGGACTTTTTTGCCGTCTTCAATCCGGAAACCAACGCGGTCAGCTTTGCCAGTGGCAGAGTTGAACAGCGCTACGTTTGATACATCGATGGGGGCTTCTTTGGTGACGATACCGCCAGCCTGACCCAGTGCGGGTACCGGCTTCTGGTGTTTCTTCACCTGGTTGATGCCTTCCACGATTACCTTACCTTTTGCAATCAGGACTTGAGTGACTTTGCCACGCTTGCCCTTGTCTTTGCCGGTAAGAACAATCACTTCGTCTTCGCGACGGATTTTAGCTGCCATCGTTCGACTCCTTACAGTACTTCGGGTGCCAGGGACACAATCTTCATGAACTTCTCATTACGCAGTTCACGGGTCACCGGGCCAAAAATACGAGTACCGATTGGCTGTTGGTTGTTGTTAAGCAACACAGCCGCATTGTTGTCGAAACGGATGACAGAGCCGTCCGGACGACGAACGCCTTTACGGGTGCGTACGACCACCGCGTTATACACATCACCTTTCTTCACTTTACCGCGAGGAATAGCTTCCTTGATGGAAACCTTGATGATGTCGCCGATGCCGGCGTAACGGCGGTGCGAGCCACCCAGAACCTTAATACACATTACACTGCGAGCGCCGGAGTTGTCGGCAACACCCAGCATACTTTGCATCTGGATCATCTTAGTGCTCCGCTTTGTTTACTTCTTATCCCTAATGGGATCTGGCTGCCTTCAAAAGGCGCGAAACTATAACACAGGATTTTCAGAAAAGGTAGCCTAAAAAACAAACGGCCCCTGAAAGGGGCCGCTTGGACTACAAAGTACCGATTAGGCCTTTTCTACAACGGCAACCAGGGTCCAGGACTTGGTCTTGGACAGCGGGCGGCATTCGCGGATTTCCACGAGGTCGCCAGCTTTGCACTCGTTGTTTTCGTCATGCACGTGCAGCTTGGTAGTGCGCTTGATGATCTTACCGTAGATCGGGTGCTTTACCTTGCGCTCGATAGCAACAGTGATGGACTTGTCCATCTTGTCGCTGATTACACGACCTTGCAGAGTACGGATCTTGTCAGTCATTACGCACCTGCCTTCTCAGTCAGTACAGTCTTGATACGTGCGACGTCACGACGCACTTGTTTCAGAGTGTGAGTCTGAGCCAGCTGGCCGGTGGACGCTTGCATGCGCATGTTGAATTGCTCACGCAGCAGGCCCAGCAGCTCCTGGTTCAGTTCTTCGACGCTCTTTTGACGCAGATCTTGGGCTTTCATCACATCACCGTCTTAATTACGAAAGTGGTCTGAACAGACAGCTTAGCTGCGGCCAGGGCAAACGCTTCACGCGCCAGAGCCTCAGGTACACCGTCCATCTCGTACAGAACCTTGCCAGGCTGGATCGGGCAAACCCAGTATTCCACGTTACCCTTACCTTTACCCATACGAACTTCGAGGGGCTTTTCGGTGATGGGCTTGTCCGGGAACACACGGATCCAGATCTTACCTTGACGCTTAACGTGACGGGTCATGGCACGACGGGCTGCTTCGATTTGACGAGCAGTCAGTTGACCACGGGATGTCGCCTTCAGGCCAAAGGTACCGAAGGATACTTCGTTACCAGAGGTGGCCAGACCGCGGTTACGACCCTTGTGGGTCTTGCGGAATTTAGTACGCTTAGGTTGCAACATTTACCGAATCTCCTTACTTAGCAGCGCGGCGCTTGTTGTCACGCTTGGGCTTTGCAGGAGCTTGCTCTTGAGCAGCGGCAGCGTTAACAGCAGCCAGACCGCCCAGAACTTCGCCCTTGAAGATCCAAACTTTAACGCCGATCACACCGTAAGTGGTGTGGGCTTCAGAAGTTGCGTAGTCGATGTCGGCACGCAGGGTGTGCAACGGCACACGACCTTCACGGTACCATTCGGTACGCGCGATTTCAGCGCCGCCCAGACGACCGGAAACTTCCACTTTGATGCCCTTGGCACCCAGGCGCATTGCGTTCTGTACGGCGCGCTTCATAGCACGACGGAACATTACACGACGCTCCAGCTGGGAAGTGATGCTGTCGGCAACGAGTTTGCCATCCAGCTCCGGCTTGCGGACTTCGGAAATGTTGATCTGAGCAGGCACGCCAGCAATAGTGGCTACAGCTTTGCGCAGCTTCTCAACGTCTTCGCCTTTCTTACCGATTACAACACCCGGACGAGCGGTGTGAATGGTCACACGGATGCTCTTGGCCGGACGCTCA